>JAIKXH010000037.1 GCA_024684215.1 Lachnospiraceae bacterium | reverse complement strand
TCTGTTCTTGCAAAGATTTTTCTCATTTTTGTTCTTTATAGCATAAACAATATTCGGTATCAGCATAAGAATCACGATGATTGCACCGAATACGTTGATCCATCCGAATTCCATTCATTCACCTCAAATCCTGGTGTACTGAAAAATTTAAATTTAAATACCTTTTATATATTCATACACCTTTTCAGTCCATTCCCAAATGTCTTTGCAATTGTTATTTAAGTAATGCACTTTATCTGCAACTTCTTTTTGTATGTGAGTTTCTACCACATGGCGATAAATGTCCGGAACAACTATGGCAAAAACCCAATCTTTTAGAACTACCTCATTTTTTATCTTGAATGGTAAAACGCCTTCAAATGTCACATTAGGATGAACTGATAACGTATCATAGCGAAAGAAAAAGCGTACACCTGGTTCAAAGTTTATACTAAGATCATTTTCATCTGGGAAATGTCCTAATGCTCGCTCCATAACAAGTCTATCTCCCGCCTGACAATTTCCCCATGCAAACATTATATATTGGAAGTAGTCCTCCGGATCATTAGCAGCGTTCCTTGATTCTTTAACTAATTCTGAAGCTTTCATATTACGTGCCAGAACCGGAGATAATAATTTACCTGAATCAAATATCTTAATTGCATTTGCGACAGAAGTAGTATGACATACAAAATCTGTCAAACAACCTTTGTATCGAGGACATGCAGTACATTCCTCAATCTTTTCGGGCGGTAATAATCTTATACCTTTTTCATATATTTCTTGGTACTTTTCTATTCTTTCAATTATTTCATTCTCAGCCTCTATCACACACCCCCGACCATTCAACTTCTCATAATTGACAAAGTCAAGAATTGTCTGTATCTCCCAGCTTGTGATTTCAGGATACTTTGAGAGCTTTTTATAAAAAACACCATCCCAACATTCTGTAATATCAAACTGTCCTATCTTAATTAACATTCTTTTTACCTATAAACCATAATTCCATAGAACTAAATACTTTAATATTTTTCAATACTAACATATACAAAATATAAAAAAATTTCCTAATTGTTCTTTCTAAAAAGGACTGATAAAGATGGATAGGCATTTGTCTTTATCTCTTCTCCATACAGAATATCAATATTGCTTGTTGTACTCTTAGCAAATCTTTTTTGAAATCATAGCCAACAAAAAATTTAGAATCAATTACATCATTAGAAACTTCTTCATTTCTATAAAATGGTGGACAAGGATTTAGCAAAGCTCCTTCATTTGCCATTTTCATAATATCTTCTGTAATCTGAAAGCCGTTAAAATCATTTGCAAATTCGCCAGGTATTGAGTCTGTACATATGATATCTTTTCCAACTACCGCATCCGCAAGATTATCTATATTTTCAACTCCAAACATTTTATATTTTGCAGGGCAACTTTGTGTGATTGAAAATCCCATAGCTTCAGCAGCTTCTCTCCATGCCCTGCCTATGTTTCCATCTGCACCAACAAATAAATATTCATCCTTAATGGTACAAAATACCAAAATATATCCTACCATGAATAGCAACTGTTTTCAATGAAAATCCCAGTAACCACGCGGTTTTATCGGGATATATCGTTCCTCTTTTGTACCGGTTTTCTTTCCTCATTTTGCCGTCTTGCTTCTTCCTGCGCTTCGGCAAGTTTTGCCCTAATCGATACCCTTGTCTGTTCCGCATGTCCGGCGATCTTTCTCGCTATATCCTTCGTCTTTTCAATCACTGATGTCAGTTTCCTCATTACTTTTTTCAAGACCGGTCTCTTCGGAGTTTTCCGCCTTCTCTTCTACCTCTACTTCTACTGTATCTTCTGCTTCTGCAGATACTACTTCATTATCGTCTGCCTGAGCAGATCCTTCCTTTACCCCGCATGCTGCGAGACTGATTGCCATACATCCTGCTAAGAGGATTGAAATAAGCTTTATTGTGGAAATATTTATATATTGTCTGTAAGCGGTAATATAAAAAAAGGTCACTGAAACAATCAGCGACCTTTTACATCTATATCAACCGGTTTTCATTTTTATCTGATCATATCAAGATATTCTATTCTCACAAGTTCGTGGGGAGCTACGATTCTCTGACCTTTTCCTCCACTCATCAGTCTGAAGCATTCGTTCACGGCTTCGGATGAAATATCATAGAAATTCTGTTTTACGGTGTTCATCTGTTTTCCGGCATAACCCATAAGCGATATTCCGTCAAAACCGCAAACCGGGCGGAATATATCCATATCAGTAAGAGCTCTCATGGCTCCGATAGCCATCATATCTGACGCACAGATGATAATATCATGCATGTTTCCATACTTAAGTGTAATCTCTCTGGCAGTTTTTTCCGAAAACTCTCCGCAGTGAAGACTCACAGCAAGCTCCATTTCCTGCGCAAGCTCAAGCATACCTTTTAGTCTGTCGTCGGATACATAGCCGTTCTTTTTTCCTGAGATATAAAGTACCTGACCATTAAAGGTATTGTTCTCCATAATGGTCTTTCTAGCCACGTCCTTTTGAGCCTGAACATGGTCAATACTTATATAAGAACAGCTGTCATTCAATATCGGTACGTCCACAAGTACGCTCTTGAACTGTTCTCTGGCAACTACTCTCTGAAGGACATAATCATCCTTTGACATGCCATATATTACGATACCTTTTATATTTTGCGACTGCAGATACTTTTCTACTTCGGCTTCATCCATACCATCTAACATGGAGAAAAATATAGGTATTACTTCACTGTGAAGCTCCTGTGCTTTTGCGAGAGCACCTTTAAGATATTGCATCGAAACTTCATCAATAGCAGATGTTTGGATATCCGTATTGATTAACAGTCCCACTCTTCCCGACTGCTTTGACGAAAGGGATGCCGCTACAACATTAGGCGTGAACTTAAGCTCTTCGATAGCCTTATTAACACGCGCCGTAGTTTCCTCGGAAACATTGGGATATTTGTTTATGACTTTTGATACCGTTGATACTGCCACCCCTGCAAGCTTTGCTACATCTCTGATTGTTGCCATTTTGATTCCCCTTAATAAATCTGTCTAACATTTAGAACCGAAATTATATTACTGTGTTTATTACTGTGTTTATAGCTTTTATCTAATTAATATCTGATGTATCTAAACGTTTAAGATAAAAGAATACGGTCGTTATCTAATGCTTTACCGGTACCTGCTTTGAACTTTTCAAGCAAGTCTTCAACCTTTAGTCCGTTTCTCTCCTCGCCCTTTACATCATAGACAATATTTCCGTCTGCCATGAGGAAGGTCCTGTTACCGATTTCGAGAGCCTGTTTCATATTGTGTGTGATCATCATACATGTAATATGATTTTCTCCAACAATCTTTCTTGTAAGCTCTATTACCTTTTCAGCCGTAGCGGGATCAAGTGCCGCCGTATGCTCGTCGAGAAGGAGGATTTTGGGAGTGACCATAGTTGCCATTAGAAGCGTAAGCGCCTGTCTCTGTCCTCCGGAAAGAAGTCCTACAGGATGTCTCATTCTGTCCTCAAGTCCCATTCCAAGCATGGATAGCTTTTCTCTGAATATCTTTTTATCTCTTCCGCTGATATGGCTGAAAGGTGATGTTCCTTCGGAGGATCTAAGATAAGCCAAAGCCAGATTTTCCTCGATAGTCATGGAGGGTGCCGTTCCCTTTAGAGGATCCTGGAACATTCTGCCGATAATACGGCTCCTCTTGTGCTCCTCCAAAAAGGTGATGTCCTGACCGCCTAGAATAATACTTCCTTCATCTACAAAAAAGGTTCCGGCCACAGCATTAAAAAGCGTTGATTTTCCGGCACCGTTTGAGCCTATTATCGTTACAAAATCTCCGTCATCAAGATGCATGGAAAGATTTGTAACCGCCTTTTTCTCATCGGGAGTACCCGGATTAAAAGTCACACTGATATTTTTAATATCAAGCATTCTTGTCCCCTCCCCTCATATGTATTCTCTTTTTCTTCATAAAAGCCGCGCCCTTTTTAAGAGCAGGGAACGCTATAGCGATTGCGACAACAACCGCTGTAAGAAGCTTTAAGAAGTCAACGGGAATAATCTTTGTGTATAAGCATATCGCGTAAATAACACGATATATGATAGATCCGACAACTGCTGCTATTACACCTTTTTTAACGCTCCTGCGTCCCAGCACGGTCTCTCCGATGATAAGGCACGCGAGTCCTATAACCACGATGCCCGTACCGCCGTTTATATCAACGGTTTTTTGATTCTGAGCGACCATAGCTCCGGATAGAGCGGTCATAGCATTGGCCAGACAGAGTCCTACAGTTATCGTAAAAGTAGGATTTACGGAAGACGCCCTGACCATATCAATATTGTCGCCTGTAGCTCTGATTGACAGTCCAAGCCTGGTTCCCAAAAAGAACATAAGGAAAGCTGATACAGCAGCCACAATAATAAATGTCAAAATCACAGATCCCCAATCGCCCACAAAGGGAATTGACTTAAACATACTGTAAATAGTCGTCTTTTTCAGAAGTGATACATTTGAGCTCCATCCCATAGTCATAAGGTTTATGGTATAAAGTCCTGTGTTTGTTATTATACCTGCAAGTATTGACGGAACCTTCAATCTGGTATGTAAAAATGCTGTTACAAATCCTGCACAGGCTCCCGCACACATAGCAAGCGGAATACCAAGTATGGGGTGTCCCATAGCAGCCATTTGTACCGATACAGCGGCTCCGAGGACAAAGCAGCCGTCCGTAGTAAGGTCTGCTATATCGAGCACTCTGTAACTCAAAAACAAAGCCATCGGAACCAGACTGTATAAAAGTCCAAGCTCTAAAGCCGTCTTTAAAATGTATAACACTTCGCTGTCCCTCTCTTAAAAACAAAAAATATTTCCAAACAAAATACGTTCTTTTATATAATACAACATTATCTAAAATACTTTAATACTTTTAGTAAAACGTTTTCCGAAAATCCCCGTAAAAAGGGGCAATATTCCTACTGCCCCTGTAATAATTATTCTTCGCTGGTAACAACCTCAACAAGCTCTCCCATTCCTGAAAAAGCACTGTAGTCAGCACCTGCGGTAGAAGCGGTCTCAGTGTTTACTGTGATGATTCCGCCGTCCATAAGATAATAATCCTCAAGTCCATCCATGCCTTCGGTCATAGCTGTATAAGCAAGCTCCGCGGTCTTGGTTCCAAGATCGGTGTAGTTAACTCCGCATGTAGCGAAAGCACCGTTTCTTACAAATGAATCCGCACCAGCATAGTGAAGAATTCCTGCATTTGCAAGGTCCTCATAAATAGCAAGCTCTGCTGCCATAACAACATTATCGGTAGGAGTAAATACAGTCTGTACACCGGCTGCAATAAGGCTTGATGCTGCTGCTACAACTTCATCGTTGGTGTTTCCGGTTGCCTCTACATAAGAGATCCCCTTGTTATCAAGATATGCCTTTGCATTTGCAACGGGAGTAGCTGAGTTAATCTCGGAAAGTGAGTAGAGAATTCCGACATTATTGATATCAGGATTCTGAGCAAACATCATATCCATGATGAACTCGGTGTTAAGTCCGTCGCTGGTTCCGGTAACATAGTCGATACCGGTAAGCTCTGCTGCCTCGGGATCGGAAATTGCTGCGTATACAACGGGAGTCTTTGAATCCTCGGCAGAAACGGTTGCAACCTGAGCTGCAAGAGTAGCGATGGGAACGATTGCATCTACACCGTCTGCAACTGCCTGATCGGCAATCTGCTTAAGAGTAGTCTGATCGTTCTGACCTGAATATACATTATAAGTAATGGTAATGCCTTTCTCAGCGGCGATAGCATCGAGCTTTGCAGTGATTGCATTTGCTATCTCGTCGAGTGAAGCGTGATCAAGCTGCTTGATAACCGCAACATTATATGATCCGCTGTTTTCAGTGTTTGCAGAACCATCTGCTGACCCATCATTGCTATTTGCGCAAGCGCACACAGAGAGGGCTAAAGCTGCGCTGAAAGCTACCGCTGTCAGCTTCTTTACAAAACCTTTTTTCATTTTTTCATTCTCCTCTGTCATTTTTTAGTGACAAAAATATTTTAAAGTCTGAAGCCATTATTTGCAATATAAAATTGAAATTTTATACATTCTTAAAACTGAAATTTTATACATTCTTAATTGACTTTACCCCCCGCAAAAACTAAACTTTATTCTATCAGGTTTTAAAGGAGATTTTGCCATGCCCTTAATGGATGAATTCAGAGAAGAACGAGAACAGATGAAAACCCAGCCCTTAAAAAAACGCCTGGATTATTTCTGGACATACTATAAATGGTGGGTTATCGGCGGCGTGGCTGCCGTGATAGTAATCATAAGTATCGTTGTAAACATTGTCAAAAGCAAAGAAGACCTCGTCTACATTGCTTTTGTTGACACTGTCGAAAATGTCGGTGCCGATACCGAAAAGACCATCATTACTCCATTTGTCGAATCTCAAGGTCTGAATCCCAAGAAAAACACTCTAAATCTAAATCTCAATTTTCTTTTTTCCGGGGACGGTCTTTCAGCGGATCCTGCTTCAGAAGGTAAACCTTCGTATGCCAACACCACAGGATATACCAGCAGAGAAAACCTGGCCATTTATATCGCAGCAGGTGACGTCGATGCGATATGCGCACCCGATGCCTGGTTTTATAATTATGCATACAGCGACTTTTTTATACCGCTTAATGAATATATGACCGATGAAGAAATCTCTTCCTACGGTGACAGAGTATGCTATGTGGATAAGGCGGTTATCGACAGATATAAAAAAGCCCACGATGAAGATAATTATGACTATTACGAAGAATATCCGTCCATGGATGATGCGGCTGATATGGAAGAACCGGTAGCCGTCGGCATCTGTGTGGAGGATGCGCCTCTTTATAATCAAAATTACCTCACCGTGGATCCTGATGCAAAGCACATTATGATCGGAATCGTCAGAAACACTCCTAATGTTTCTATGTCAAAAGATTTTATCGACTTCCTGTCTGCGCTTAACTAGTATTTACGGTTTAAAAGCCTAATCGCTTAAAGGCATTTAAAGCTAAAACATTCAAAATCTAATTATTTCCGCTTACTGTTTTTTTCGTATAGAACCGTAAGCCCTTTTATCAATAGGCTGTCGTCAACGGTTATATCGTGTTTGCAGCACGGAATAACGCTTCCCGCAAAACCGCCCGTTGCTATGACAGCCGTTTTGTATCCGAGTTCATCCCATATTCTGTCTATCATTCCGTCTATGCAGGAAGCATGTCCGTATATGCTTCCGCTCTGCATTGCACCTACGGTTCCTCCCGAAATCAGCTTCGCGGGCTTTTTTATAGCCACCTCGGGAAGGTGAGCCGCGCGTCTTGCAAGTCCCGCAAGAGATACCTCGATTCCCGGAATGATCATACCGCCCATAAATCTCTTATCATCGTTAATGACTGAGATAGTGGTCGCGGTACCCATATCTATTATAATAAGAGGCGCCCCGTAATAAGATATACCTGCTACAGCCCCAACGAGCAAATCCGCTCCGAGCGAAGAAGGATCGTCAAGCTTTATATCCACTCCGGTTTTAATACCGGGGCCTACCTCAAAAATCTTTTTTCCGAGAAGCTTCTCAAGGCCCCTCCTTATAGGCTCCGTAACCGGCGGCACAGATGATGAAAGGATTCCGCCCTCTAAATCGTTCGGCGAAATATTATACAAATCCAGGATGGATTTTGCACTGGTAGCATATTCGGTGTCGGATTTATGCCTATCCGTGTAAAGACGCTCTTCAAAGATGATTTTTCTGCTACCCGGCTCGGCACATCCGATAACAATATTTGTATTTCCTACATCAACAGTTAAAATCATGTTTATCTTCCCCAAACTCTATAATAAAATTAAGCCCGGCACGCCATCCGCACCGAACTTAATTTTACTTTATTTCTTTGCAATTTACAAGATTTCCCACTCAAAGTACTGTTCTTTCGTAAAGCACTGTTTAGGCCAAAATTCCATCCTAAACAAAGCACAATCCTGCAAGGCTCGCAGCACTTACATAAAACCAGATCTTTGCGGTCTTTTTACCGCTAAACATCGATACGCTTACACATATGCAGGCAAAGAACAAAACTGCCGCAGCCCAGATTGACTGGAACCTGAGAGGCGTAAATCCGTATGCCTGAATATACATAAATATTTTAAGGAAAGCGATAAGCGCAAACAGCATGCTTTCAATGTTTAAAAAAGTGCAGGCGACTTTAACGGCAACCGGCTTAGTCTCGGAAGTGCGGGTTGAAAGCCAGAGCAGGATAAAGTTTACAACCATAACACCGCACATTTCCCCAAACCCCTTACGGGCGTACTCTGAATACGTGAATTCCTCGGGAAGTGCCATGCGAAACGCTCCAAACAAATAGCTTCCTTGCATAAAAAAGAATATAGCATAAAAGGCTGAGAACAGGCCTATAAATATAACCCAAACAAGGCCCGGCACCTTTTTTAATTTTCCGATAAACCATTTTATATTATCCCCCCTATGACTTACCTGTTCCTTGGTCTCTCTAAAGCATCCGCCAAGCAGTCCGTAGAGCCACGTTCCAACAAATGCCATAATAAACAGTTTGGGTATCAGATCAATATCCCAATCAATCTTTAAATAATCAAGTATAACTCCCATCAGGTCATCATATCTGTCATCCGCATTTCTCAGATAACCGATGGCAATGAAGAAAAGAATAATTCCGATAACAGATGCAAGTATTACGATAGGAACTGTTTTCTTTGTTTTGCTGTCCTTTTTTGTCCTAAAGATCGACACGATGGTTCTAACGTCCAGGGGCCAGTTTTTAAAGGGCATTACGCAAAATCCCGTGATTCCGTCCCACACCATCATGTGAGAAGTCTCGCCCTCCGCAAGTCTGTCCGAACGTACAAGTATGTAATATACCGCAAAAAGATGTGTGAAAAATGCGGTAGTAAAATCGTCCCATACGGCACCTATTTCAAAACATACACATACGCCTCCGGCTATGGTCATAACCAGCATAGCCCAGCTTTCAAAAGTGCGCTTTCTGGTCCAAAACATTGCTTCGGTCATCACTATTACGATAAGAGTGAATATTCCGAACATAATATGCCAGGTTCTGTCATCCTCAAACATCATTGATGCATACAGAAAACATGCCGGCATTATAAGTACTGAGATTATCTTTTCCGCTATAGTTGTATTAAAACTTTTTGTCTCCATTTTTTCTCTCCATTACTCCTCAGGGTCATCAATAAATTCAAGTATATCCCCGGGCTGACACTTAAGCTCATGGCATATAGCCATAAGGGTCGAAAACCTGATAGCCTTTGCCTTTCCGGTTTTAAGGACAGAAAGATTTGCGGGAGTGATTCCTACCCTTTCCGCCAGTTCATTTGAAGATATTTTTCTCTTCGCCATCATGACGTCAACATTAACAACAATTTTCATGGCCGTCCTTCCTCCTTATACCGTAAGATCATTGTCCTCCTGCAGTACCGCTGCTTTTCCCACAAGATATGAAAGAGCAGCCATACATACAAAAATCGCCAGTCCCACAAAAACTATAAGAAGCTGAATGATTAAAAGTCCGGGATGATTGATTCCGAGAAGCGAGTAAACTATGCTTCCTACTCCAAAAACTATTGAATCCGCAAGCGCCAGCATTGAAAAAATCTTAAAAAGGTTCGCATTCTTAACGGTAAAGCTTTGATCTTTGCCGATATTGTCAGCTATCATCCATCCTACGACCAACGCCGCAAAACAAGGAACAGAGCATATATAGATAAGTATCATCCAAGGCATTACCCAATTAGATAATTCCGGATACCAGTTTTTAAAAGCCCTAAAAAGGTCCGGCACCAGGTATACACATGCCCCGACTCCTATAAGAGCAGTTCCGATTATTACTACCTTGATCCATTTTGAAAAAATATCGTGTTTCATTTTCTCTCCTTTTCTTAACCAAAGGTTATTAAATTTCCCCCAACAAAAGAAGCGGTAACATATCCGGCGTTTATATGGAATATTAAATCCCATACCCTCTTGCCAAGGATACATTACCACTTGTAGAAACACATGTCAATATATTTTTATTGTTTTTCGATAATTATTAACTGATATTAAGAAATTAGTTGCTGTTTTGATTAACAAAGCGCATACTTACATGCCATGATTTAAATGCCTTGATTTAAATGCCTTGATTTATATTTCATAATTTACGGGTGCCCACTTACAATACATCAATTTACCACAAGCGTTGCGGATCCGTATGCTTTATACGGCTTTCCGTTATCGTCAAACTCTGTGGTATACCTTACCACAAACGGAACTCTTCCTACCGTAAGAGGAATCACCGCCTCTAATGACGGTACTCCTTCCTCCAGTTTTTTATGCCATTCACGATACATATCCGCATAATCGGGCGGGAATATTCCCATCTCTATCGCAGGCTCGGGGTAATTTTTTACAAGCGCAGGAAGCCCTAAATCTCTCATACACCTAAAGCATGGTCTCATTTCCTTTTTACGGATATCATACTCCCAGGCATAAACATTGGCCTGTTCACTGGCATGTCTAAAACGATTTTCACTCTCGGTGACTTCGGCATAAAGCTTTTTTTCTGCCGTAATATTACGGATTCGGGCATACATAAGAAATTGTTTTCCGCTTCTACCCACCATTTTCACATGGCTTCTGACGCATATAAGGTCTTCTCCACAGCACTGAGAGCGCACCGTTCTCCAATGCTCGCACGTCTCCTCTTCTCCGCTTTCTATAGCTTTAAGCATCGTGCTTTCGTATTCTTTCCGGCTTTCTTTGTCATGATTGATCCAAGGATCGGAAGAAACAACATCGCTCTCAGTCAAATTCATTCCTACCTCATCGAGGTACTTTTTATTGACCCTTATGATTCGCACAACTCCGTCTTCGTATGAAAAAATAGCTGCAGCGCCTACAAAATCGTTAAATATTAGAGTTTCAAGCGATTTAGGGTCCCAGAAAGCTCCAACACCCATATTTTTTGCTATTTTTATAGCCGGACTTATCGGCTCGGTTTCAGCCTTTTTTATAAATTCTGTAAATTCTTCGTCAGGCAGCGGCTTGGAGTAAAAAAATCCCTGGACATACGAGCATCCGAGGCTTTGCATATAATCAGCCTGTTCTGCGTTTTCAACCCCCTCTGCGATTACAGGGGTATTTAGCCATTTGGCCATCTGAACCATGGCACTTACTATCACACCGCCTCTTCCGCCGGTATTGTCTCCCAAAAAGCTCATATCCAGTTTTATTATATCTAAGTCGAGATCCTTTAAAATATTAAGGGACGAATATCCGCTTCCGAAATCATCCATTTCCACCAAATATCCGTGAACGTGAAGCTTATCTATCACGGACATCATAAGTGTCTTTCCGCTGATTGCCGAAGTTTCGGTTATCTCAACCCTCAGATATTTTACGGGCACAGCATACTTTTTACGTATCTTTTCTATATCTCCCACGTAGTCATGATCCACAATATCATATCTGGACATGTTGACGGAAATAGGTACGATATTCATACCAGCATCAATGGCATTTCTTATAAAAATGCACACTTTCTCAAATACGAATAAATCGGTTTCATATATATAATTGTTTTTTTCGAGAATTGGGATAAAGTCGCCAGGAAACTGCACCCCGAACTCGGGATGCTTCCATCTTAGAAGCGCCTCGGCACCGACAAGCATGCCGGTATTGTAATTTACCTGCGGCTGATAGCAAACATAGAACTGTTCCTTTGAAATAGCTTCATCGAAAGCAGAAACCATTTCCTGCTCTGTCATTACTCTATACATAACCAGTCCCTCCGATTTTAAAGAGGTGAGTCAGTTACAAGGATACACAAATTTATTATACTCTAAAACCGGGAGCATTGTCCATATATAATGGAAATGACACCCGGTTAAACCGTAATAGCAATTATAAGCCAATATTCAATTTAAGACTCGTTAAGCAATTCCTTTGTATAAGGATGATTCGGGCATTCAAAAACACTGTGCTTGTCACCCGTTTCCAAAATCTCTCCGTCCTTCATTACCATGATTCTGTCACTGACTCTGTATATAACATTTATATCATGAGAAATGAAAAGATAAGCAATTTTATATTCATCCTGCAGACTCTTTAAAAGGTCTAAAACCTGATCCTGAATAGTAACATCAAGTGCAGATACAGGTTCGTCGGCAAAGATAAGCTTAGGGCGGGTGATCAATGCCTGAGCTATACTTACACGCTGTCTCTGTCCGCCGGAAAGCTGACTGGGCATTCTGTCATAATAACTCTCATCGAGTCCCACTCTTTTCAGCATTTCTATGGCTTGTTCTTTTCTCCATGATTTGGTGGTCTTTAATTCTTTTTCGAGTAGATCCAGCGCAAACAAAGGCTCTTCAAGCTGCCATCCTATGGTTCTGGCCGGATTAAGCGAACTGTACGGATCCTGGAAAACCATCTGCGGTCTGATCGTCTTGTTTTCAACCGTACCCGTAATATCTTTATTTATACCCAGAATAGCCTTGCAAAGGGAGCTTTTTCCGCATCCGCTCTCTCCTACAAGTCCTAAAGTTTCGCCTTCATAAATATCAAAGCTTGCACCGCTTACAACTTTTTTGTGAATGCTCTTACCGAAAAGCTTTTTGCTTCTTTCCTTGTAAAAAACATCCAAGTCTCGAACGGTGAGTATTTTGCTTTCATTTCTGTTTGTATTGGATTTATCGGATTTAACACTTAATGCTTCATCCGATGCTGAAGCCTTCTGTTTTGACGCGGCTTTAGCGCTTCTTCTTCCCGGGACGGCAGCTATAAGCTTTTTAGCGTATGCAGTCCGGGGATTTGTAAATATCTCTTCAGTCTCACCCTGCTCCTCTATACGGCCGTCTTTCATGACCATAATGCGGGTACAGATCCTGCGGGCAAGATTTAAATCATGAGTGATAAATACCATACTGTTTTTTTCTCTGGCATTTATCTCCTTTAACAAGGCAACTATCTGGTTTTGAACAGTGACATCGAGAGCTGTGGTAGGCTCGTCACAAATGATAAGCTCGGGGTGTAATATAACCGCCATTGCTATCATAACACGCTGTCTCATTCCGCCTGAGAGCTGATGTGGATACTTATCATAAAGATTCTCGCAATCGTGGAGTCCCACGCTTTCAAAAGCCTTTACCACACAGTTTTTCCTATCCTGCGCAGTGGGATATTCGTCCTTGGCATGTAAAAGAAGTTGCTCAGCCACTTGAGTCCCAACCTTCATGGTAGGATTAAGGCTTGTCATCGGCTCCTGGAAAACCATACTGATACGGCTTCCGCGGTATGAACGAAGCAAGTTGTCATCAGGCGTATTGCCGGCCTTTAATATAACCTCATCACCAAAGGTTACTTCTCCGCTTTCCATATAAGCCTCATCGGACATAAGCCCCATAAGGGTCAGAGCAGTTACGCTCTTTCCGCTACCGGACTCTCCCACAAGGCCGAGTATCTCCCCGGGATTAATCTCAAGAGAGACATTGTCTACAGCTGTCTTACCGATAAATGAAATTGTCAAATTATCGATCTTAATCAAATCAAATATCCTCAACCCTTAGCTAAATGCTTTGGTTCTTTAAAAGATTTCTATTCTTTCGAAATAACACATATCAAAATATATCTATGCTTTTACTTGTTTTTCTTACTCTTTGACAATCCCTCGCTTAGCATTGCTGCGGAAAGCACCATCCATACTATGGTAAGCCCGGGGGCAAGCGCATACCAGGGAGCACTGTTTAAATACCCCTGCGCATCGCTTAACATACTTCCCAAAGTTGCATCGGGAGCCTGCACACCTATTCCGAGATAACTGAGTCCCGACTCAGCGAGTATCGCATTGTTAAATCCAATCATTACACTGACCCAGAATGTGGAAAATATATTAGGGAGGATATGAAGAAACAAAATCCTTGTCTTTCTCGCTCCCATAAGCCTCGCTCTTACTATATAATCCGCATCGCGAAGTCTTATAAACTCGCCCCTTACAATACGCACAAAGCTTGGCGTAAAAGCAATACCGAGTGCAAGAATCACATTTGCTCTTCCCTTCCCCATAACGCTTATGATAACCAGCGCCAAAAGGATGCTCGGAAAACCGTTTATCGCATCTACGACTCTCATTACAACAGCATCCACAACTCCCCCGAAATAACCGGTCACAGAGCCTATAAGTATTCCGGCAATGCTTGATATAAGCACGACAAAAAAGCTCACAGTAAAACTGGTACCGATGGCTTTCATTACCCTTGAAAAAATATCTCTTCCAAAGTTGTCGGTACCAAAAATGTGAGCAAAGCTGGGCGGCTTAAAACGAAGTGCCGCACTCATGGCCGTAGGTGAATAAGGAGTCCAAAAAAGTGACACGATGGAAAGAACAAGTATAATTCCACCCATAATCGCGCCGATAAGCAGATAGATATTTACTTTTTTACCGTCTGTTTTGTTCATAAATTATAAGTAAATTCATGACTCGCTCGCAAGTCATTCAACGCGAATTCTGGGATCCAGTTCTCTGTAAATAATATCAACTATAAAATATACAACTATAACCACCATGGTTATATAAAGTATAAGTATTTCAACAACGGGAAAGTCCCTGGTGTTTATTGAGCTTATAAGGAGTCTGCCTATTCCGGGCAGTGAAAATACCTGCTCTACAACAATGGATCCCGCAACAACTTCCGCAATTATCATACCAATGAAAGTCACAACGGGAAGCATGGCATTTCTAAGTACATGCTTGAAAAGAATGCTCTTATCAGTGCAGCCCTTACTTTTAGCGGTACGCACATAATCTGACTTCAGCTCGGTCAATGTGGAATTTCTCAAAAACCTTGCCGTCATACCGATTTTAGGAATCGCAATGGCAATAGCCGGGAAAATCATATAGTGCAAAAATCCCGCGACATCTTTCTTGTAGCTGATATATGAACCCGGTGTAAAGAATTTAAAAATAATACCAAAAAGGTATGTTACCAGGATACCCAGGAAAAAGGAGGGAATCGCCATTGATGTCTGCGTAAGCACATTTAAGGCACCGTCCAAAAACTTGTTTTTTGTACCGGCCCACAGTACTCCTATAGGTATTGCAAACAAAACCGTAAGTACAAGTGAGAAAAGAGCCAGCCAAAGAGTAACGGGCAATTTGTCCGCAATAAGTTCCGAAACGGGCATCATCTCATTCATGTTTTTGGAAAAGCGGTAGCTTACTCCAAGATCTCCTCGTAACACACCTCCCGCCCAGTTTAAATACCTTTGGACAGGCGGTTTATCAAGCCCTAATTCTTCTCTTAAGGCTTCCTCCCGTTCGGGGGTGGCTTCCGTACCTAAAATGGAAGTCACCACATCTCCCGGGATTACCTGAAAGGCGAGGAAAGCGAGTACGGACACTAAAAACAATGTAATAATGAGAGTCGCTATTTTCTTGATAACATATGTCATACCCCTTTCCTCCTTTCAAATGATTATTTTACATAGTAAACAGTAGACATGTCCTGAACATATACAGGATAGAACTTGTATCCGCCAAGTTCTTTAGAAACTGCCACCTTGTTAGCAGGTACCTGAAGGAATGCGCTTCCCGCCTCGTCTGCAAGGATCTTTTGAAGTTCCTTGTAGAGGATTCCTCTCTCACCGAGTGACTTAGCCTCAAGAACATTACCGTAAACAGCATCAAAATCTGCACTGTTAAAGTTGATGAAGTTCTTTTTGGAGTCAGATACAAAACGGTTAAGAAGATATCCGGGAGTCATGTCGCTGGTGATGGCACAGATGGTTGACTGATAATTTCTGTCAGTGTAAACATCTGAAAGCCATGTATTCCATTCAACAGCATCGATCTTAGCATTTATTCCTGCTGCCTTAAGCTGCTCTACGACTACCTCTGCGGTATCCATATGGAACTCGTAGTTGGAAGGAACAGTGATGGTAAGTTCAATTCCGTCGGGATATCCCGCCTCAGCCAAAAGCTCTTTAGCCTTGTCGACATTTCCGGTTGTTCCGTAGGTGTCGTTTAAGTCAACATAGTATGACTCAAGGGTAGGAAGCATAGCTGAGCTGATGATGGTTGCATCACCGCCCGCTACAAACTCGCTGATCTCCTCACGGTTTAAAGCATAGCAGATTGCCTGTCTTACCTTAGGATCGCTAAGAAGTTCATCCGCATTGTTAAAGAACAACGCCTGAACGTTAACGGAAGGTGCCACAAGTACCTGCATAGAGCTTTCAACCTCGGTAGCCATAGCGTCGGTAAGATAAGGATATACCTGTACTGTGCCTGCCTGAAGTTCAACAAGTGCTGTCTCAGCGCTGGTAATGATCTTGAAATCTACCTCATCGAGATAAGGAAGACCCTTCTGCCAGTAGTCCTCGTTTTTAGCGATCACGATTCCCTCCTGGGGAGTGTATGATACAAAACGAAACGGCCCGGTACCGACAGGATCAGCGTTCTCATCCTCGCCGCTGCCATTTGGAATAATAGCAGTGGTGAAACTGTAGATCAGCTCGGGATTGACGCTTCCGGCGGTAACACGGACCGTGTTATCATCAACTATATCAACTGCCGTTACAATACTTAAGGGAGATACAAGGGGAGTACCGTCAAGTAATCCCGAAGCTCTCTCAATAGAGTATTTAACATCTTCGGCAGTAACTTCGTTTCCGTTGTGGAACTTTACGCCCGGTCTAAGTTTAAATGTGTATGTAAGTCCGTCCTCTGAGAGTTCATACTCCTTGGCAACGGCTCCGACCAAATCGCCGTTTGAATCACATTTAACAAGACCTTCAAAAATATTAAAGAGGATTTCTTTAGTTCCTGCCGCCGTTACCTTGTGGGGGTCAAGACCATCAATATCCTGCTGAATGCCAACAACTACAGAACCTCCGTAGGTGGCTTCTTTAGAGGTTTTATCCTCCGAAGACGCTCCCGTACCGCCTGCGCATCCGCACAGTGCAGCCGCAATAGAAAGTGTCACAAAAAAAGTAAGTAACTTTTTCATAGTAAACTCCTCGACTCTTCGAAAAATTACGCCTCTCATTATTCAATTGCCTGCCAACATTTTAACACACTTTGACGAATAAGCAATATCAATTTAACTTTATCTGTGACATAACCTGTCCGACTTTATCCTTTATGCAAAGGTCGGCATAAGAATCTCTGGATGTCGGTGCCATATTTATGACAACAAGCTTTTCACCGCTAAAATAGTCGATAAGCCCTGCCGCCGGATACACTGCCAGTGAGGTCCCCGCGATAATGAGCACCTGCGCCTGCGCAATATA
>JAIKXH010000025.1 GCA_024684215.1 Lachnospiraceae bacterium | reverse complement strand
AATATCGTTAAAATATGACTTGTTTTCAACAACCGCCCTCATGCCTTTGTGAAATACATCCCAATAATCGGAAGGTATATCGACAATATTTCTGACATCCGGCTCATTAACTGTAACCGAGTTTCCGTAAGCCTTTTGAGTATGGTCAATAAGAGTAAGATTATACACCGTACCGTTGTTGGCGATAGCTGAAACATATCTCGCAAGCTGAGCCGTGGTATAGCTGTTTGTACCTTGTCCTATGGCTGAACGGACCGCATCGTTATCGGATACATCCGGCTCATATTCGGAAATCTCTACACCGGATTTGGAAGAAAGGCCGTATAGATCTGCATATTCCGCAAGCGCCGAAAGGCCTTCTTCATCATTATAAACGCCTTCTTTTGTGGCAAGCCTGTAACCAACTTCATAAAAGAAATAGTTACATGAATCTCTGATAGCCGTCTGAACATTTTCATTTCCGTGCCCCCATGTGTTCCAGCAGTGCGGCGAAGGCGGACCGATTGCATCAAAAGTACCAACACATCTGATGGGTTCTCTTACGGTTATAACATCTTCCATAAGTCCCGCAGTTGCAGCAACGATTTTAAACGTTGAACCCGGAGCCGCCTTATACTGAGTAGCGAAATTAAGAAGCGGCGATGACTTATCATTAGTAAGTTTCTCGTAATAAGCGGCATCTACACCGTTTGCCATCATGTTATTATTATACCCCGGATATGAAACCATGCATAAAACCTGACCGGTATTAACATCGTTTATAACCACGGAAGCATTACAAGGATCAAGCGCAAGCTGGGCAGGGGTAATATCTATATTTGTGATGCGATTCATCATAAACTGATACGAACTGATTCGATTGTTTTTAAGATTAACAATCTCATCAATAGGAATATTACATGCGTCCTGCTCATATAAAAGCATGCATATCTGTTTGCCGGTGATTTTATTATTTAGAAGCATATACTTGTAAAATCGCTTCTGAAACTCCGTATTATTCTCTATAAGTTCTATGATTTTGTCATATAAAGCATCAAAAATCTGCTCCGAAGACGGATATTTGTCGGCAATTTCAAGCTTTGAAGTATCGACCCAGTTCATTGATATGCAATAATCAAGATATTCCCCAAGACTGATAGTCTCGTCTGTCGTCCATGCTATATATGTCGAATCTTTTTGATCAATCTTGTCTGACTCGATTATATTATTCTTATAAAGAAGACTGACAATATTACTCTCATATACCTGATATTCAGCATTAAGTCTTTTATATGCTGTCCTTTTGGTATAAAGCTCATCCTTAAGCTTCTCAAAAGAGTTTTCTTTATATTCCAGGAATACCTGATATACTTCTTTTTCGGTCTCTTGCGCATTGTCCGATTCAAAATGCTTTATATCTACAATAGAGTTGTTTATTACCGCAAAATATACATCGTAAATCGGAATTTTGATACTTGCTGCCGTGGCGTTTTGTGAAGGAATGTACTCTTTTGCATTTATAATTTTTGAAGCTACAAGACCTGCCAGCTTTTGTTCGATAATATTATAAACAGCGATAGTCAGGTCCTTGTCGATGGTAAGATATACATCTTCGCCCGATGAAGCCTCCTGCCTTTCAAGCACCGATATAACTTTACCGGTATTGTTGACCATAACCTTTTCGTAGCCCTTAACTCCCTGAAGAACAGTTTCCATGGAGTTTTCTATTCCGCCCTTTCCGACAACATCATTAATGGAATAAGTATAAGTATCTATACCCTCCTCGGAAAGCCTCAAATTAAGAGCATCCATTTCGTCTGAAGAAATCTTCCCGGTATAACCTAAAATATGTGAAAAATAAGAACTGTCCACATATCTTCTTACAGTATCCTCCTCTATGGTTACGCCCGGTAAAATATCGGAATTCTCCAAAATTACCGCTACAGTTTCGTCCGAAACATCAGTTGCGATAGTTGTTCCCAAATATTTTCTAAATGAAGTCTGGCTCATGGCAAATCTCATAGTGATTATTTTCAGCCATTCTTCCTTTGTATAACCTTCTCCGGGTAACCATTTACTTTTAGAATCCTCGGGATCTTCATACTGACCGATATAATATCTGTAGCCCTTTCCTGATGGTCTGCTAAGATAAATCATTACATCAAGGGGCGTTGAATTCCTTTCCTCCTCAGTAAGATCGGTAGTATAAATATGGTCATATACATCAGCCAGAAATCTTTCGAGGGAGGTTCCGGAAACGGAATAAGTGAAATTATCATCCTCATCAAGATAAATCTTGAAATCCGTATTAATCCGGTCTCCATTTTTTTCAATCAATTTTAAAAGATTGTATAAAAGCTCATTGAGCTCTTTATTTTTGGAATTACCGGAGGATTCAAATGTATCCTCAATCTTGATTGAATATGCAAGCTCATTATAAGCTAAAATATTACCGTTTCTATCGTAAATATTGCCTCTGGCAGGGGAAATATCTCTGCTTTTTTCCTGGTTTAACACAAAATTATCCAGATATTTTTGTCCGTCGATTATCTGAAGCTTATAACACCTGTAAACAAGTATTCCGCCCATAACAGCGATTATAACCCAAAGAATCGTAAGGCGATTTGTAAATATATTTATTAATCTTTCTCTAAAGCTGTTAAACACCTATTAAGCCTCTTTCCTGACGATTCGTTTCTCAAATGCGTTATATATCAGTACAATAAGCGGATATACTATGATCGTAATGAGCATTGTATATAACATCTCCGGCAAAATGATATGAACGAAATAGAAAGAGAAATGCACTCTTCCTCTGATTAAATATCCGAAAATATAATCAAGTACGCCACAAGAAATATTACTTAAAAATATAAGCAAAAGCGGAAGTTTTATATCTTCCGGATAGTAAATTCCGCAAAACTTTCCATTGATGTAACCTATATACATAAAAATAAGAGCGTGAACTCCTATGACATCCCCATAAAAAATATCGAAGCACAGTCCAAGCAAAAAGCCGGCGATAATTCCGGCTTTTTCGCCATGCATAAAGCCGTATATACCGGTAATAAGAAGAATCAGATTTGGGACAATGCCTCCTGTATTAAATTGAGTAAATACACAGTTTTGAAGCAAAAATAAAGCAAAAGCTCCAAGAACCATAACAAGTTTTCTCAGCATAAAAATATACTCTTAAGATTATAGTGTATGAAGAAACTATTAATTCCGAATTGTTTTACTCATAATCATTGTTTTTCATATCTGTTATAACAAGAACTTCTGATAAATGCTCAAAGTCAACAGCAGGTGTTACGTATCCGGATTTGGTAAGATTGTTATTATCATTTTCAATATACTGAATAAATCCAATGAGAATACCGGGAAGATATTTATCGCTAATCTTACTGGTAACGATCTTATCGCCGGCAACTACTGCATCCTCTTTATCTTCAAGCATAGAAAAAGAAATAATATTGCTGTTTAAAAGCTCTAAATCGCCCTCAACAACAAGTGTCTCCCCTGTCGAAAGCACCTGTCCGCTCACATAATTGCCATCGCAAACAATAGCCTTAACTCTTGCCCAATTGGGTCCTATAGCGGTAATACTTCCTACCAGCCCACCACCGGCTATTACGTTCATATCAACTTCAAGGCCGTCATTGCTGCCTTTGTCAATAACAAAAGATGAAAACCAGTTACCGCTGTCCTTTGCGATAATCCTGGCACCTATTTTATTATAAGAATCATACTCATCGGAAAGCTCAAAAAGAGTTCTGAGTGAGTTCAGCTCGTATTTATCCTGGGATAATATAGCATTTTCCTCGGTAAGCTTTGCTATTTCATTTTTTAGTTCTTCATTTTCTGCAAGAAGTCTTTTTACATCGGTAAACTCTTCCGATCTGTTTGCAAGCCACTGTCCCAATCTGCCGATTCCTTTTTCAAAAGGTACAACAACATAACCGATGGCAGCATTAAAAGGCTTGTCAAAAGCCGTTGTACCATAGGTTACAATCATCAGAGCTATGCTTAATATTGATAAAATTAAAAGGAGATATTTACCCGGAAAAGTAAATTTCTCCTTTTTTGGTTTAACTACTGGGCTCATTTACTCATTCCTTCTACAGAATATGCAATGCTCTGGTAATAGCTTTCCTTGAGCATTCTGCCAAGTCCCTCTGCAACTGTGGTCATAGGATTGGAAGTGGCATTAACTTTAAGCTTAGTCCCGTTGGCAATAGCCTCTATAAGGTGATTAACCTGCGATGCTCCGCCTGTAAGATAAATGCCATTCTTATAAATATCCGCAGCAAGCTCGGGAGGTGTCAGATCAAGATAAACTTTAATTGCATCAACAATTTTCTCAAATTCTGTCATAAGAGATTTGTCGACGAGTTCAGTCGGAATATCTCTTTCAACAGGAAGTCCGGTTACAACGTCTCTTCCATAAACGGTTACAGGCTTTCCGGCAGCCTCATGCTCAGAGAGCGAGCACTTGATAAACTCAGCCGATTTGTTTCCGATATGAAGATGAAAATCATTTCTTACAAGACTCTTGATATTTTCATCAAAAGCAAGACCTCCGACATTAAGAAGTCTGTTAAGCACAATACCGCCGAGAGATATAACGGATATTTCGGTAGTCTCATATCCTACGTCAATAACCATAATTCCCTGTGTACTCTTTACATCAAGTCCCATTCCGAGGCCGTCTGCAACGGCTTTATCGGCTACAAGTATCTTTTTGCCTTTTACATTGGCTTCTTTTATAAGGTCATAAAAAGCTCTCTTTTCGACGTCTGTAATGTCTGTCGGAACAGCAACGATAAAATCCGCCGGTTTAAGCTGACCTTCCTGGAGATCCGAAATAAAGAACTTAATAAGTGTCTCCATATTGTTTAGGTCTGAAATAACACCGTTGTTTACGGGAAAAGTGATATCAAAATTTGCGGGAGCCTTCTCATACATATCATATGCTGAGTCTCCGTACGCAAAAATCGTATTCTTATTCTGAATGGCAATAAGATTTTTCTGAACCATAATATCATCGGTTGCAAGTGAATAAATCTTAATGTTGTTAGTTCCTAAATCAATGCCGAATGCGTTACTCATTTCATTCCTTCCGCCTTTTAAGTCTGCCTTCTTCCTTGAAGCTGTAATATTTGTTATCACCTATAATAATATGGTCCAGAAGCTTAATTTCGAGCATCCTTCCGGCATCATCGATACTTTCGGTAAGTTCGAAATCAGCGCAGGAAGGAGTCGGATCGCCGCTTGGATGATTGTGCACCAGGATTATATAAACCGCTTTTCCTTTTAAAGCTTTTAAAAACACTGTCCTCGGAGAAATCAAAGACATGTTTACACTTCCTTCGGATACTTTGGTACTGAAGAGAAGCTGCAATTTCGCATCAAGCCCGCAGAGCATAACGGTCTCGTGATCCAAATGCCTTAAATCCTCCATAAAATAATCCGCTACGGACGAAGGATTATCGGCTTTAAATCCGCTTTTAGCACACGCTCTGTGCATTCTCATGGATACTTCGGTTAAAGCTTTTAGTTTAATGGCTTTTACCATGCCCACGCCCTTAATCTTGCATAGTTCATCAAGACTTACATCATAAAGTCCCAAAAGGCCCTCTCTGGGGTATTTGCCAAGGGATAGAACATTTCCGGCTATCTCAAGTGCGCTTAAATCTTTTGTGCCCGTCCTTAAAATAATGGCTAACAACTCACTTTCGGAAAGCGAACCGGCTCCATATTTTACAAACTTTTCATAAGGCTGTTCAATTGTATTTTTATTCATATACCTCCCAAATCTTCTTCGGGGACTTAGAAGGTTAAAAAGCTTACTTTACAGTGAATTTATAAACCAAAAATGCGACAAGCAGACCAATAACTCCTGCAATGGTAACATTAAATTTAATACCGAAAACAAGGTTTATAAAGCCCAAATTCAGTTCCACAGGATTCTCAAGCCCGAAATTGGCACCGTAACTGAAAAAAGAATTACCAAAATATGTACCAAGCAAATTTCCGACCAAAAATCCTATGATCAATAATAGAACCAAAATCCATCCTGATTTTCTCATGTTTTCACCTCTCCGGTAAGCATACTAACTTATTTTACCATAAAACAATCCCATTATCCACAAGCGATTGCAAAGATTTTAAAATACCGAATTTACCGTGCGGCCATGTAAGTCCGCCCTGGAAATATACAGCATACGGAGGCTTAATAGGTCCGTCTGCGGATAACTCGATGGATGAACCGGAGACAAAAGCACCGGCAGCCATGATTACAGGAGCGTCATATCCCGGCATATCCCAGGGTATGGGTGTTACATGCGAATCAATAGGTGCGGCAGCCTGAATTCCTCTGCAGAATGCTTCTACCGCATCCGCTCTTCCAAAAGTGATTGCCTGGATAATATCATGCCTTTCTTCTGTGCTGTTTGGAAGTACGGAAAAACCAAGCTTTTCATATACACAAGCACCGAAAATAGCACTTTTTAGAGCACAAGCGGTAACCGTAGGAGAAAGGAAAAGTCCCTGATAAAAGCTCTGTAAAATGCCCAAAGAAGCGCCAACTTCTTTTCCGAGTCCGGGTGAAGTAAGTCTGTAAGCTGCATTTTCAACGCACTCTTTTTTTCCTGCTATATATCCGCCGATTGGAGCAAGCCCGCCTCCGGGGTTTTTGATAAGAGAGCCGACAACCATATCCGCGCCAACATCCGAAGGCTCAATTGTTTCAACAAATTCTCCGTAGCAGTTGTCAACCATGCAGATAACGTCGCTCTTAACGCTTTTAATAAACTTAATAAGCTCTCCTATTTCCTCTACGCCAAGTGTGTGTCTTGTCTGATAGCCTTTTGACCTTTGTATGGTACAAAGCTTTGTTTTGGGGCCGATCGCAGCCTTAATGCCGTCCCAGTCAAAGCCTCCGTCAGGAAGCAGGTCAACCTGCTTATAGCTTACGCCGTACTCTGCCAATGAGCCTTTGCTGGGTCTGATTCCAATAACCTCTTCCAAGGTATCATAAGGCTTTCCGACAGGGCTCATAAGCTCATCACCGGGCCTTAAATTACTCATAAGAGCAAGGGCAAGGGCATGAGTTCCGCAAGTGATCTGAGGCCTTACAAGAGCATCCTCTGTATGAAAAATATCGGCATAAACAGCCTCTAATTTTTCACGTCCCATATCGTTGTATCCATATCCGCTGGTTCCGTGAAGGCATGCCTCGGATACCTGATTTTTTTGAAGCGCAGCAAGTACTTTAAGCTGATTTATCTCAGCAATCTCATCAATTTTTTCAAATCTTTCTTTAAGTCCTGTAAGTATTTCCTCGCCAAATTTTGCAACCTCATCGGAAATACCTAAGGTTTTATAGATCTCTTTTAAATCGTTATGCATAATTTTCTCCAAATCTATCATGAAAATAAATAATATATTTATTTGGTAAAACGGTTAAAACCGGTTCATTTAATATTTAAAAATCGCACTTAGACAAAATATATTTTAAAATTCTGTCCTCATCGCGGTCAAATTCATTTTTATTAACCCAAATGCAATCCTTTTCTCGTTTAAACCAGGTGATCTGACGTTTTGCAAAATGCCTTGTCTGAAGTTTTATCTGATAGACAGCCTCTTTTAGACTGCAATCACCGTAAAGATAGTCATAAATCTGACGATATCCCAAAGACTGCATACTTACGGCTTCTCTTTTAATATTTCTGTCAAAAAGCCCTTTTACTTCATCCAAAAGGCCGCTATCCATCATCTTATCGACTCTTTTGTCTATGCGGCTGTACAGATAATCCCGGTCATCGTTTAAAACAAAAAATCTGTAATCAAAATCAGACTGTTTTTCAGCCTCTCTTTTATTATGTTCAGAAATAGGTTCACCGGTAACTTTATAATACTCAAGCGCTCTGATAACTCTTTTTACATTTCCTTCGGGAATAGCATCAAAAGAAACCGGATCTATATCTTTTAACATATCATGTAGAGCAGTATTACCGTTTTCCAATGCAAATTTTTCGAGCTCAATTCTGTATTCCTCATCAGAGGCCCCATTTGAAAAATCAACATTTTTAAGAACAGCCTGAATATAAAAGCCCGTTCCCCCAACCATTATGGGAATATGGCCCCTATTATATATCCCGTCCATGGCTTCATATACCAAATCTTTAAATAAAGCCACATTAAAATCATCTTCGGGATTTAAAATATCTATCAAATGATGCGGTACGCCGCACATTTCATCCTTTGAAATCTTGGCTGAGCCTATATCCATCCCTTTGTAAACCTGTACAGAGTCAGCAGAAATAATCTCGCCCGAAAGTTCCCTGGCGAGATTAATAGAAAGCTCTGTTTTACCGACTGCCGTAGGTCCGGCAATTATTATAAGTGGTTTACGATTCATATGCTAAATAATTTACCAAAAATATTGCAGATCAGCTTACAAAAATCAGTATACAAAAAATCAGTATATAAAAAAATCAGTCTAAAAAATCAGTCTATAAAAAAATCAGTCTACAATACGTTTAAATTTCTTTTCCATCTCTGTCTCGGTCATAACAATAATTGTCGGTCTTCCGTGCGGACAATTATAAGGGTTTTCAAGACTTAAAAGCTCATCAATAAGCGTCTCAACTTCGGCTCTCGATATTGTATCTCCGCCTTTAATTGAGGCTTTACAAGCCATTCCGGCAATTTTTTCCTCGATGGCAAGATAACTTCCTCTGCTGTTTCCTTCAGCGAGTTCATCCAAAACCGTAAGGAACAATTCCTTTTCCGAATGACCGTACAAATCGACCGGAACAGCTCTTAGAGCGTATTCATTGCCTCCGAAATGTTCAACTTCAAATCCAAGGGAAGCAAAAGCGTCGCTGTTTGAAAGATATACATTCTCTTCCGCTCCGTTAAGTGAAACAATAATAGGCGGAAGAAGCGTCTGTGAAACAATTTCTTTATTTCTAAAGCGTTTCATCATTCGCTCATAATTAACCTTTTCATGAGCAGCATGCTGATCGATTATAAAAAGCTTTCTGTCATACTGAATAAGCCAGAATGTTTCAAACACTTGTCCTATTATACGGTATTTTGCACGATTTTCAACCGTTAATATTTTATCTTCAAACAGATCTGTCTGCTTTGCATCCTTTATTACAGGAGCCTCGGGCGCTCCCTGAGTCTTTATAGTATCCTCAAATACCGCATTGTCTGTGAAAAATTCCTCTTCCACCTGTGAAACACTTTGCGAATTGTTTTCTGCCTGTGAAACATTTACATTTCTATTTTCAGGTTGTGAAACATTTTTTATTACATTTTCCGGCTGTGAAACACTTTGCGAATTGTTTTCAACCTGTGAAACATTAAAATGCTCTTCGGATACTTTATAAGGATTTGCTGTAACCTCATTTTTATATCCGTTATCATTTATATATGCAGTATTGTTATTATACGCAGTATCGTTATTATATGCAGTATTGTTATTATACGCAGTATCGTCCTTATACGATGTACCGGCTTTATTTGTTAAATCCTGACCGTATGATACTACAGGTTTTACAGCTGTAACGGTTTTATTCGGAACAAGAAAAGGCTCGGGATTAGAACCGCTCCTTGCTTCCTTTAGCGATTCCGCTTCTGCTTTTTTAATCTCCGATTGTTTATCAAGCACATGTCCCGGTATCATTTCACGTGCTTTTAACGTATCAAATATAGCCTCTGATAATTTTGCAAAAAATCCGGGCCCGTCGGAAAATCTGACATCCATCTTAGTTGGATGTACATTGACATCAACATTTTCGGGAGAAATATTTAATGATAAAAAGCATACGGGGAATTTATGAAGCATCAAATATTCTCTAAAGCCCTCTTCTATTGCCCTGGCAATCAAATTGCTTCTTATAAATCTTCCGTTAATAAAATAAATTTCAAAATTTCTGTTAGACCTTACCTGCTCGGGTTTACCGAGATATCCCGTGATATGTAGATCACCTTTGGTTACATCAATGGGGATAACGGCATTTGCGACTTCTCTTCCGTAGATTCTGTAAATAACTTCTTTCATATCGCCGTTTCCGGAGGTATGAAACCTTGTCTGAGAACCGATTGTAAACTGGAAAGCTATATCGGGATGTGACAGAGCAAGATGCTCCATAAGGTCTGAAATATAACCACCTTCGGTGACGGCAGACTTTAAAAACTTTTTTCTGACAGGAGTATTGAAAAAAATATTTCTCACAAAAAACGTTGTGCCCGTGGGAGCTCCGACTTCCTCAAATGAACTTTCAACCGCTCCGTCCATGCATATTCTTACGCCGGTTAAATCCGTTTCGGTTTTTGTTATGACCTCCAGCATAGAAACCGCGGCAATGCTTGAAAGCGCCTCACCTCTAAATCCGAGACTTTTTACACCGCTTAGATCATCGGAAGTCTTAATCTTACTTGTTGCATGTCTTAAAAACGCTTTTCTTAAGTCATCCTGAGGGATACCGCATCCGTTGTCACTGACTCTGATATAGGAAATTCCCCCGTCTTTTATCTCTACGGTTATTGCCGAGGCCCCGGCATCAATAGAATTTTCAACAAGCTCTTTTACCACGCTCGAAGGCCTTTCAACTACCTCACCGGCAGCGATTTTATCAATTGTTTCATTATCCAAAATCTGAATTGGCATAACCGTATTCCTTTAATACCCTAAAATCTGTTGTTAATGAATTCTAACTTAAATCGATTTAATCTATATCAAAACTTAAACCTGTTATTGATCTTATTCTGAAGCTTATACAAAGTATTAAGCGCATCTAAAGGCGTAAGCGTCTGGATATCGATCTCCGCAAGTTCCTTTAATACGTCTTCGTCCGAAGTAGTATCAAAAAAGCTCATCTGCCCCATATCAACGTCATCGGGTTTTTCGGTCCTTCGCTTAGAATGCTCAGTTTGCGAATTAACGCTGATGGCCTGGATCTTTTCGGTGATATCGTTATCAGAGAGCTGCTCTGCTATCTCCTTTGCTCTGTCAATTACCATATCGGGTACGCCTGCAAGCCTTGCTACTTGAATACCGTAGCTTCTGTCTGCTCCGCCCTTTATGATTTTCCTTAAGAAAACGATATCATCTCCGGATTCTCTTACAGCTATACAATAATTGTTAACATTGTTTATCTTACCCTCAAGCTCTGTAAGTTCATGATAGTGGGTTGCAAAAAGCGTTCTTGCGCCTAAAATATTGGTATTGCTGATATGTTCAATTACGGCCCAGGCAATCGAAAGGCCGTCAAAAGTTGAAGTTCCGCGTCCTATCTCATCCAAAATAAGAAGGCTTTTAGAGGTTGCATTCCTAAGGATATTGGAAACCTCATTCATCTCCACCATAAATGTAGACTGACCGCTTGCTAAATCGTCCGATGCGCCTACCCTTGTAAATATACGGTCCACAATGCCTATATTGGCGCTTTTTGCAGGTACAAAGCATCCTATCTGAGCCATCAATACTATTAAAGCGCTTTGCCTCATATAAGTTGATTTTCCGGCCATATTGGGACCTGTAATAATGCTGATGCAGTTATTCTTTGTATCAAGATAAGTATCGTTTTCAACAAAAAGCCCACCGCTTAACATCTGCTCTACAACAGGATGTCTTCCGTCCTTAATATCAATGACTCCCTTATCGTTTAGCTTCGGCCTTACATAATGATTCTTTTCGGAAATATATGCGAGGGAGGAAAGCATATCGAGATTAGCCACAGCTTTTGCCGTTTTTTGAATGCGTTCCATCTCCGCTCCGATAGAATCTCTGATTTCGCAAAATACATCATGCTCTAAGCGAAGAAGCTTTTCTTCGGAATTTAAGATGGCATCTTCAAGCTCATTTAATCTGGCAGTGGAAAATCTCTCGGCATTTGTAAGCGTTTGCCTTCTGATAAAATAATCCGGCACCATATCTTTAAAGGAATTTGTCACCTCAAAATAGTATCCGAAAGCCCTGTGATACTTGATCCTTAAATTCTTTATTCCGGTCTTTTGACGTTCCTCTTCCTCATAAGCCGCCAACCAGTTTTTACCTTCATTTTTGGCAACCCTAAGCTTATCTATATCTTCGTTAAAGCCATCTTTTATAATACCGCCGTCATAAAGCGTAATCGGTGCATCCTCGCTGATAGCGCCCTCTATAAGAGAAGTAATATCCTCAAGCCCGTCTATATCTTCATCTATAGTTTTAAGAAGCTCAGAATCTAAATCTTTAAGAGCAATCTTAACCATGGGAAGCATTGATAAAGAGTTTTTAAAAGCAAGAAGGTCCCTGGGATTAGCTGATTTAAAAGCTACCCTGCCAAGGAGCCTTTCAAGGTCGTAAACAGGATTTAAATATTCTCTGATCTCGTCTCTTGAAATAGCATTTTTATTAAGATTCTCGATGGCATCGAGCCTTAAATTCATTTCGTCAATATCAATAAGCGGCTGCTCGATTGTAGAGCGAAGAAGTCTTCCGCCCATTGCAGTCTTTGTTTTATCAAGGACCCACAAAAGTGAACCGCGCTTTTGTTTTTCACGCAGAGTCTCGGTAAGTTCGAGATTTCTTCTTGTAGACGAATCGATAAGCATGTATTTACTTGAAATATACGGAGTAATATGTGTTATATGAGTAAGCTCGGTTTTTTGCGTATCATAAAGATACTTTAAAAGAGAACCTGCAGCTATCACTCCATACGAAAAATCTTCGATTCCAAGACCTACAAGCGAGCTTGAATGAAAATGATTTGTGAGGAGATTCTTGCAAAAACTGTCGTCAAAAAGGTGCGAATCAAGCGTAGTGAAAGGAATATGAAATCTTTCTTTCATTTCGTTTATAAAATCGCCGCATAAAAGAAAAGCCTCATTACAGGTAATCTCACTTGGTTCAAATTTGGCAATCTCGTCCCGAAGCTTTGAAAGATCCTCAACCTCGGTCATAAAAAAGTCGCCGGTGGAGACGTCTGCAACAGCCGCGCCTATTTTGTTATCGGAATAATATACTCCAAAACAGTAATTGTTTCTGTTTGATTCAAGACTTTGAATATTGGTATTTGTTCCGGGTGTAACAATGCGGATAACCTCACGTTTAACTAGACCCTTTGCCTGCTTGGGGTCTTCTACCTGCTCGCAAATAGCTACTTTATATCCTCTCGAAACAAGCCTCGGCAAATACGAATCCACGGCATGATAAGGTATACCGCACATAGGTGCTCTCTCGTCAAGACCACAGCTTTTTCCGGTGAGTGTAAGCTCAAGCTCTTTGGAAACAAGTTCCGCATCCTCAAAGAACATCTCATAAAAGTCTCCGAGTCTGTAGAAAAGAATGCAATCCTTGTATTCTTCCTTTGTCTCTATGTATTTTTGCATCATCGGCGATAATTTAGCAAAATCATCTTGTGAAATCATAAAGTATCTCTTTCAAGTGTAAGTTAATCTAAAATAATAAAACAATAACCATGCAGTACTAAATTTAGTACATACATGGTTATTTTATATCAAATTATAGTATTTGTACAGAAAATAATGACATTAAAAATAATCACAAAACCTTAATTTTTCTCAATATGAAAGGACTTTATATCATTCAAGTATCGTTTATCCATATGATAGAAATGTTACACCTGCTCGCCCAAATAGTAGAATCCTTTGCATTCATTAAGCTTTACATTTACAAACTTTCCGATAAGGTCACTGCTTCCGGGAAAATGAACGATAATATTATTTGAAAGTCTTCCGGTCACGAGGCTTTCATCATTCTCATTTACTTCCTCCACCAAAGCTTCCATCACTCTTCCCTCAAAACGGGAACTTTGTTTTTTGGCGAAATTCTGAACTTCGGCTAAAACCCTGTCAAACTGCTTGTGGCTTTCTTCCTCGGGGACCTGATTCTCCATAGCGGCGGCCGGAGTACCGGTTCTTTTAGAATATATAAAAGTAAATGCATTATCATACTGAACGTGACGGATAACATCAATGGTTTCATCCACATCTTCAGGCGTCTCTCCGGGGAAGCCCACAATGATATCCGTAGTTATCGACACATCCGGTATCTCTCGCCTTATCTTATCGGCAACCTCTAAATATCTGTCCTTGTCATAACATCTGTTCATGGACTTTAATATTCTTGAAGATCCGGACTGTAAAGGCAAATGAATATGTCTGCAAATCTTTTTAGAGTTTTTGATGGTCTCTATAAGTTCATCGGAAAGGTCCTTTGGATGTGAAGTCATAAATCTGATACGCTTAATACCGTCTATTTTTTCAACTTCCCTTAAAAGCTCGGGAAATGAAATTGAGTTTTCAAGGCCTCTTCCGTAGGAATTGACGTTTTGCCCGAGAAGCATCACCTCAACAACACCTTCTCCCGCCAGCCTCTCGCATTCTCTTATGATTTCTTTTGCATCACGACTTCTCTCACGTCCCCTGACATAAGGGACGATGCAATATGTACAAAAATTATTGCATCCAAACATTATATTTACGCCTGATTTAAAAGAATATTTTCTGGCAACGGGAAGATTCTCTTCAATTTCACCCGGCTTATCCCAGATATCTATTATCTGTCTGTCCTGAGATAGACAACTGACAAGATATTCAGGAAACTTATACAGATTATGAGTACCAAAAACAAGATCTACAAATCTGTAGCTCTTCTTAATTTTTTCTATAACCGTCGGTTCCTGCATCATACAACCGCAAAGCGCAATCTTCATATGAGGGTTTTTCTTTTTAAATCCTCCGACCATACCAAGTCTGCCATATACACGCTGATTAGCATTATCCCTGACTGTACATGTATTATAAATAACAAAATCCGCAGATTCTTCTTCAACAATTAAAAAGCCTGCCTGTATTAAAATACCGGTAAGCTTTTCGGAATCACGTGCATTCATTTGACAGCCAAAAGTAACAACACACGCCGTAGGAACTCTTCCGAGCTTATCTCCCAGCTCGGAAACGAGTTCTTTTGCTCTTTGAATCTGATCTGATGCCAAAGAAAGGTCCATTTATCTAATATCTCCCATAAAGAATAAAGCAATAAGGCTGGGTCCGGTATGAGAACCGATTACAGGACTGAGATTATTGATCATAAAATTCTCAAATCCAAAACGCTCTTTTATCATATCGGCAAGAAGTTGAGCATCTTCAATACAATCACCGTGATTGATCATGATCATTTCCTTGTTCATGTCCTTTTTGCTGCCCATTTTTTCTTCCATCATATCGCAAAGTCCGGATAGAGCTTTTTTTCTGCCTCTGACTTTATCGACAGATACAAGTTTGCCTTCATAATTAACATGTAAAAGCGGTTTAATAGCAGCCAATGTACCAATAAATGCGCTGGTTTTGCTTACTCTGCCGCCTCTCCAAAGGTCGAACAGATTATCAACAGTAAAAAGATGAACAACGTTCATTTTATTTGACTCGGCAAAGTCAGCAACTTCTCTCATAGACTTGCCTTCTTTCCACATCCTGTTGCAATAATAAAGCAATAAACCCTGCCCCATAGCAGCACAGAGAGTATCCACTACTACAATCTTCACATCAGGATGCTCATCCATAACTTCTTCCGCAGCTATTCTTCCGCTGTTAACCGTACCTGATAGTCCTGAAGTAAAACCGATATATAAAATCTCTTTATATTCATCAATGTAGCTTTCAAAAAAAGCCTTAGCCTCCTCGGGATTAACCTGAGAAGTAGTGGGTTTTGCGCCGTTTCTCATCATTGCATAGAATTCGGAAGCGGGTAAATCCTTATCTTTTCCCCATATTACCTCTCCGTCAATAAGACAGGAAAGATTAATCACACCAATATCATTTTCCTCGTAAAAACTTTTTGGCATATCAGCAGAACTGTCAGTTAATAATTTCCACATAATAACTCTCCTTTTGGCTTTCGCCGCAAAAAAACTGTCTTTGTGATGTCAAGCAAATCATCACAAACATAAATCTGTGTAAATATATCATAAACACATAAAAAAAACAATGTGCGTAATTATCCTGAATATTCTTATAAAAAAAATATATAAGCCCTACTTAGACGTACTTCCGAGTCCTCCGCTTCTTATGCCCGATGCATCATCATCTTCCGTTACACCGTATTGAAGGAAAATACCCTGTGAGAAAGCGTCGCCCTCTTTGATATCAACGGTTTTATTTTCGTTTGAGTCATTTGTTATTTTTACAAATATATGTCCTTCATTGTCGGCACCGTAATAATCACTGTCCACAACACCTACAGTATTGTTAAGCTGAAGTCTGTACTTAAATCCGAGCCCGCTTCTCGGAAAAATAAATAGTGCGTAATCCTCATTAATTCTGCATCTTATTCCGGTAGGAATCTTTATGGTTTCGCCGGGTTTTAAAGTAAAATTAAGCGTTGAATAAATATCATATCCGGCAGAATATACCGTAGCTCTGTGAGGGAGCTTTATATTCTCATAGATCTTACAGATATCCTCATCAGACATATTAAAATCTGCAAAATCTTTCTTAAACTGTTCAAATGATACTTTCTCAAATTTAGCTACTGCTTTCATGATTAACTCCTTTTGGGAAATTTAGTTTACAAGCAATATCAATATAATACTGCTCATTATTCTGTTCTATAAATACTTATCTAAGACGAATTATCCTTTGGTTAGTAGATCCGGCCCACTCATATTTATTGTCTTTAAGGCTTTCTATAAATCGCCCGTCAACCAATACATCAATATATTTCATGTGCTCAAGATCAGCTATATCTTCGTATGTATATCCCGTATAGCACCAAACATTTTTTTCAGGGAACTTAGCTTTAATATCTTTTAACAGCGAAAGCACTTCAGCTCTGTTTCCCGGAAATAAAGGATCTCCTCCGCTTAATGTGATTCCGCTTATATAATCTCTGCCAAGAATTTCGTATACTTCTTCTCTTGCTTTGTCATCAAATATAAGACCGTCATTAGGATCCCATGTCACGGGATTTTGACATCCCGGGCAGGCATGTTCGCATCCTGAAAGCCACAATACTACCCTGAGTCCGTCCCCGTTTTTCATATCATCTTTTGTTATATCATGATATCTCATTATCTATACTTCCAAACTAACATAATAAAGCTTTTATAACTATCGGTTATAGCTTGCTTTAAAAAATTTCCTAAGTCATTTAAGCCCAAATCACATAGATTTCCTGTCCGCTATCTCAGCCATTTTAGCACTGTTAAGGCGTGTGTCACCATGGACTCTCGAATAAGACAGATAACCGTTCATACGCTCTATTTTGGTAAGATTTCTGCTACCGCATTTAGGACACACATCCATCTCAAGCTCTTCATGTCCGCAATCGTCGCAATAAGCAAGGGACATGTTTACGCCTTCATAAAAGCCCATCTTCATAGCTCTTCTGATAAGAGTCCTGATGGCCTCGATATTATAGCTTATAGGATATTTTACATACTGAATTTTACCGCCGTTAAAATAGTCCCAGAACCGTTTCTCATAATCCTGCTTCTCTATGGGCGTAATATCCTCCGAAACATGGCAATGGAAGCTGTTGGAGACATAGGGTCTGTCGGAAACCCCTTCTACAATACCGTAAAGATTTCTAAACTGCGTAACCTGCAATCCGCAAAGGTTTTCTGCAGGTGTTCCATATATAGCATAAAGATTTCCGTCCGCCTCTTTAAACTCGTTTACACGCCTGTTTATATGCTCCATTACTTCTAAAGCAAACTGTCCGTCCTCTACGATAGATTTGCCGTTATAAAGCTCCTGCAGCTCATTTAAGGCAGTTATTCCAAAGGATGCTGTGGCAACCTTCAGTATGGGCTTTATCTTATCATGAAGCCCCAAATGACCGCCGTAAAATCCGCCTTCACAATATGCCAAAGGATTTGTGGAAGCCGTCATCTCTCCAAGATAAGCGTATGTCCTGACATGGATCTGACGTATCATCTCAAGATAATAATCAAGTACCTGATAAAAATCCTTGCTCTCGCGTCTTGCCTTTGCAAGGATCATGGGTAAATGCAAAGATACAACACCTATATTAAATCTGCCTATAAACACGGGCTTGTCATCATCGTCGGCAGGATGAATTCCGCCTCTTTCAAAATAGGGCGACAAAAATGCTCTGCAACCCATTGGTGATATTACTTGGCCATATTTTTGATAAATTGAAGGGACATACCCTTCACCTGAAAGCGAAAGCCAGTCAGGATACATCGAATGTGACGAGCACTCTACGCCGGCCTCAAAGACATCCTCCAAGGGTGCTCCTTTGCCGTGCAGCTTTTCGTCATATAAAAATACTATCTTAGGAAAAAGGACAGGCTTTTTATGACCCTTCTTGCCCTGTCCGTTTTTGCGGACGTTAAGCATGGTAATTGCCGCAAGCTTTTCAAATCTGCTAGTACCGAGGCCTATTGTCATGGTGATAAAAGGATAATCGCCTCTGCTTGAAGCAACGGTATTGAATTTATATTCCCAGCCCTGGAAACCCTGTTCAAACTCTTTTGAAATATCTTCAAAAGCTGTTTTGTCCGCCAAATCCTCAGGCACTCCGAGTCTTTGATATTTGGCTAAATATTTATTGAACGATTTTTCGGCATAAGGCTCAAGAATTTTATCAACGCAGCTAATGGTAAAACCGCCATACTGCTGGCTTGCCGCGGAAAGAATGATATCTCCCATTACATCGAACGCAACATCAAGTGTCTTTGGCTCGTTATACCAGACATTTCCCATCTCAAAGCCGCCTTTTAATACATTTTCTATATCAAATAAGCAGCAGTTCATGGTATCTCTTCTCGCCGACATATCATGAATATAGATATAGCCGTCATTATTGGCTGAAATCTCATCCTGAGTCATAAAGAACTTTTGATATAACTGACGGTTAAGTTCATTAAAAATAAGGCTTCTTCTTGTTGAAACCAGCGCGGAGTCGGTATTGGAATTTTCCTTGTCACCGATATACATAATTGACTGGCTCTTGCGATAAACATCATCCAGCATATGTATGAAATCCTGTTTATAATTGCGATAATCTCTATAGCTTTTGGCTACGGACGGGTTAACAGATTCCAGAGCCCCTTCGACAATATTGTGCATAAGAGGAATATTTATCGCATCATATCCGCTTTCATCGACTCTGCCAATTACATATTTGCATATGTTCTCTTTATCCTCTTCGGTAAAAGTGACCATAGCTCTGTATGCGCTTTTTTGTACGGCATTTATAACCTTCTGTACATCAAAGCCCACCCTGGTACCGTCTTTTTTAATTATATAAACCTCTTTTGCGGGTTTGTAGATTTCATTATATTCCATAAATTCACCGACACTTTCAAAAGATATAATCTTTCAAATATACAATCAGTTTAAAATACCGCTTTCTTTAATTACTCCAACAGCCTCTTCAATAACAGAGACAGGAAGAACAAGGGCGAATCTTACATGTCCTTTTCCGAGTTCGCCAAAACTGCTTCCGGGTGTGCACAGAACTCCTGTTTTTTCAAATAAATCCATTACAAAAGCAACATCATCGTTACCGTATTTATCAGGGATTGCAGTCCATGCAAACATAGTTCCCTGGCTGCGTTCAAATTTCCAACCGATACCGGTGAGTCCGTCGCAAAGAGCATTCCTTCTTTTTTCGTATTCCATGCACTGCTCTTTTACACATTCATCAGGGCCTGTAAGGGCTGCAATAGCACCATACTGAACAGGGAGGAATATTCCGTAGTCAATCTGAGATCTGAATCTCTTAAATCCGGCTATAAAGTCCTTATTACCTACAACAAAGCTCATTCTCGCGCCGGTATAGTTAAAGGATTTCGACAGTGAATAGAATTCTACGCAAACATCTTTTGCACCCTCAAAAGAAAGTATTGATTTACCGGTCTTGCCATCATAAACAATATCCGAATAAGCATTGTCATGAATAATAAAAATATCATTCTTTTTTGCAAATGCAATAAGTTCTTCGTAGAAGGAATCGGGGGCACATTTGCAAACAGGATTTAAAGGATATGAAACCATAATAGCCTTGGCCTTATTTCCGGAAGTTTTTCCGTAAAGCCTTTCTATTTCATTTAAATCGGGCAAATATCCTTTTTCTTTATAAAGTTTATAAGGAGTGATATTTGCACCTGCAAGTGAAGGACCAATGGAGAAAACAGGGTATCCGGGATCTGGCACAAGTACAATATCTCCGGGGTTAACAATCGTAAAGGCTATATGGGAAATACCCTCCTGTGAACCATATACGCTCATGATTTCGTCGGCTGTAAGTTTTACACCGTATCTTTTTTCATATCTGCTTATTACAGCCTCAGAAAGCTCAGGAATATCTCTCAGAGAATACTTGAAATTTGCAGGTTTTTTTGCAGCCTCAACAAGAGCATCTACAATATGCTTAGGCGGCTCAAAATCGGGAGTCCCAACTGAAAAATTGTATACCTTTCCTCCCTTCGCTTCCCTGGCAAGTTTCTTTTCATTTAAGAGCTGAAAGATACCCTCCTCGTAGTCTTTCATTCTCTCGGCAAATTCGATCTTCATTTTTTCATAATCCTTTCAAAGCTTTATATTGTGGTATTCCAAAACATCCTAAAATACTTCGTATTAATTCATAAATTACCTTAAATAATTTTGTGTTAACCCAAATATATATTTAAATTATTTATTTTGAATTGATTCTGATAATATTCTTTAAATACTTTATATAATTGTTTCTTACGCTTTCGGGCGATACGATAACACAATTGGTTCCAAGACCGGAAAGCCAGCCGAAAAACTGCCCGCTTACTACGACCTTCGTACGAAGTTTTAGTCTTCCGTCCTCGGTTCTCGATAAAGTAATGTCTTTACCGAATCTGTCAATAACAACACCTACAAGGTCTTCAGGAAACTCTAATGTAATACTCTCCTGTTTTCCACCCATCATTCCAAAGGTAGAATCTGCGTACGTACCTAAATCTATCTTTGAAAACTCTTTGGAGCCAAGCCTTTTTTCGCCGGTAACGGTAACTTTAGACATTTTATCAACTCTAAAATGCTTAAATCCTTCGGTTTCAGTGTCATATGCAACCAGATAGTAGTTTTCGTCATTCCATATAAGCGCCCATGGGCTGACTACACGCTTAACCTTTCCTTTTGGAACAAGTTCTTTACTTATATTCCAGCTAAGATAAGTAAACGATATTTGCAGATTTTCCTGAATGGCCCTGTGGATTGAATCTATAATATAAAAAATAGATTCGTTTTCTGATTTAATGCGGCTTGCAACGTACACCTGACGGTTAAGCTTCGTAGCATCATAGTCACTGACGAGGCTTCCGAGTTTTTTTATAAGCTCTCTGGACTTTTTAGTAGTGATGAATTTTGAAGAAGAAACCGCATCTACCAGAAGCTTTAACTCCGCAAGTTCAAACCGTCTTGATAAAAGCTTCCACCCGCCGCCGTTTCTCGAAGGTTCCTGCTCAATATCATATCCAAGATCGATCAGACACGCTATATCCGAATACATGGTTTTACGATCAGCCGTTATACCGAGTTCAGCTAATTTTTCCTGAAGAAAAGATGTTGTTATTGAGTGATTTTCATCCATATATTTCTCAAGAAAATTTAAAATATGAATTATCTTGGTTTTCTGACCTGATGTTTTTGCCATAGATTTCCCTCATTAAAAAAACTCCCGACTCATCTAAGGCATAAGCGTTAGATGACCCGGAAGTGTTTATATTAACCTCTGCCTTTTTCAGTATCCGTAACCGTCTCAGAACCGGCTGCTTTCTTTTTATCTACAGCCTTTCTCACATTATAGCCGATAACAAATCCGATAGCAGCAACACAGACAATTATAAGTAAAGATATTACATATCCTAAAAAGCTTCCGAAAAACAAACCTGCATTTACCAATTTATTACCCTCCTTGTGGGAAATTATTGTACTTAAATATAGTTAATTATAGTTTTTTTAGGTATTTGAGTCAAGTTTATGAGCCATGATTTCAGCTTCATCCGTAATCTCTTCCGGATAACCGTAAGATTTAAGAAGGTTGATGGCATTTCTCGATACGGCCTTGCCTTTTTTGAGAGTATAGTCAAAATAAACATCCGTATTTTCAACACTTTCGCTGAAATGATAATTATCATAACTCTCAGCCAAAATATCGGCCAAAAGAGAATCATGTGTAGCCGCAAAGCACAAAATAGGTCTTTGGCTGAAATATTTAAGAATAGTCTCAGATGCACTTATCCTTTCGACTGTGTTTGTCCCTCGCAGTACCTCATCAATAAAGCACAAAACCGGATATTTTTCGCAATCTGCCGTTAGAATTCTTTTAACCGATTTTATCTCGACAATAAAATAGCTTTCTTTGCCCAAAAGGTTGTCTTTCAGAGCTATGGAAGAATATATATTATACGCCGGTGCCACATAAAGCTTGGCACAAACAGTATATATGCTTTGAGCCAAAATAGCATTTACGGCAACCATTCGCAAAAAAGTAGATTTTCCGGAAGCATTGGAACCGGTTAAAAGTACTCCGCGTTTTGCTGAGATTGAGTTACTTACAAACTTCTCAACAAGGGGATGATAACCGTTTTCAATCGTAAGTCCTATATCCTTTTTATCGCCTGAAAATGAACTGAACCTCGGCTTACAATAGTATCCGTTTAGTGAAGCCCTAAAATCCGCAACACTTATAGCTGCATCAAGTCTTCCAAACAGCAAAAGCAGATACTCAAGTACGTTTTTCTTACCCGCAAGAGACCCAATCAGTAAATCAAACTGAATAAGATCGATATGAAAGATCATATTAAAGTATGTCAGGAAAATCTCCAAAGGGTTTCCGGTGGCGGACACGCCGCCGCTTCCGGACACAGCCAAATACCCGCCTTTACCGATAATTGATCTTAAAAGTTTTTCAACCTTTGTAATCTTTTGTCTCTCGTCTTTCAGGTAATCCGAATTGCCTTTTATAAGCTTTAAGCCCTCCCGGGATAGTCTGATGACAAAGCCTATACTCTCCATAACTCCGCTAAGGGATTTTTTGTATCTGAAATACAAGAATATATTTAAAAGGACTACCAAAAATAAAGCTATGCCGCCCCAAATAGGCTTAAAGAAAATAAGTGCTATAGCAGGCAGATACAGCAGATTTGTTAAAATATGTTTTATGGGAAATCTGGATTTTTTTTCTGTCAGATAATCAAGATAATCAAAAGGCGATAATCCCTTAACATAACCAAGCCTTGAGAGCGACATCAGAATATCGGTACGTTCCTTTTGATCATCCTGCAATCTCGATACAAGTTCATCAAATTTTTTTCCGCCATCCTCAGGATGTTCCGTGTGAAGCATGGCGTAAAGATATTCTTCGCCAACCGCTGACTTACATTTATCAATACGTTCAAAGACAGTTTCCATGTCAAGATCATTCCAGGTAATCTCATCGATAAGCTCACCTTTACCGTATCTTTTTAAAATACCGTCTAAATGATTTTTCCCGTATTTATATTTCTTTTCTCTTTTGGTTCCGAATTCATTTTTTAGGGCATCATAAAGTGAAAGGCGCTTTTTTCTTTCGAGAAAAACGCCCCTTATAAGAAGAATTATTAAAATTGATCCAATTATTATAAGCGCAATATCCATAATAACCTCAGATCATATTGTCGGCGCCGAAGCTTTCCGGCAACAATTCGTTTAATGTATAAAGCTTGTAGTCATTTACGGATTTAGCAACAATGATCTCAAAATCCCTGTCACAAAACTCTGACATAACCTGCCTGCATATACCGCATGGATAAGCATATGAATCGGGTTCTTTACCATCTATAAACCCAACGATGGCAATTGCTTCAAAGTCTCTTTCACCTTCGCTTACAGCTTTAAAAATCGCAGTTCTTTCGGCACAATTGGTGGCTCCGTAGGATGAATTCTCGATATTACATCCCTTAAATATCTTACCGTTAACAGTAAGCAATGCCGCACCTACATGATAACCGGAATATTTGCAATATGCATTACCCGCGGCAGCAAAAGCCTCATTTATAAGATTTTGAATTAAACTCTTATCAATTTCCATCAGATTACACCAAATGTTAATATAAACAGCATACAGTTTACATAACAGCAATTTTAGTTTACATAATTATAAAACTAAGTTTATATACATAAACTATAGTTTACATAATTATAAAGTTTTAATTACTTCAGTAACAAGTCTGGTAAATCTTGGAGCTGCTTCATCAGCTGCCTGCTGAACTTCCGCGTGTGATAAGGGAGTCTTTGAGATACCGGCAGCCAAATTTGAAATACAGCTTATGCCGCACACATTTACACCCATGTGTCTGGCAGCAATAGCTTCAACGACAGTACTCATACCTACAGCATCGACGCCTAAAGTTTTAAGCATTTTAATCTCTGCGGGTGTCTCATATGTAGGTCCCGTAAGCTGGCAATATACTCCCGTTTCAAGAGGTATATCATTTTCATAAGCAATCTCCATGATCTTCTCACGAATCTTTAAATTATATACCTCAGTCATATCAGGAAATCTGGGTCCGATATTCTGGTCATTGGGACCTATTAAAGGATTGGGTGCAAACACTGATATATGGTCGGTGATAAGCATCAAATCTCCTGCGGAAAAGCCATCCTTTAAACCGCCTGCCGCATTTGTAAGAAAAAGTGTCTTGATTCCGAGCTTGATCATAAGTCTGATAGGAAGCACAACATCGGAAACATTGTATCCTTCGTAATAGTGCACTCTTCCCTTCATACATACAACAGGTACATCGGCAACATAACCAAAGATAAATCTTCCGTCATGGCCGGGTACAGTTGATACAGGAAAGCCTTCAATTTCACTGTAAGGGAGCTCATACGATACATTGATCTCCTTTGCAAACTCACCTAAACCTGAGCCTAAAACAAGACCCACCTTGGGCTCAAAATCGGTTTTCTTTCTGACAGATTCAAATACATTCTGAAGCTTTTCGATATAATCAGTGTTTGCCATACATCCTCCGATATTAAAATACAACCTTTTTAAAGTTCTTTTTACCGCGCTTTACCAAAAGACCTTCGCCGGCAAATGCTGCCTTCTCATATTCTGTTTTAATGTCAGTAACTTTCTCGTCGTTAACGGTTACGCCGCCCTGCTCAACATTTCTTCTTGCTTCGCTTCTTGAAGCGCAAAGTCCGCTTGAAACAAGTATCTGTAAAATATCAACCTTACCGTCCCTGAAATCCTCTTCCTTAAGAGAAACTGAAGGAACCTCACTCATAGCACCGGCGCCGCCAAACAGTGCCTTTGCTCCTGCTTCAGCCTTTGCTGCTTCCTCTTCGCCGTGTACAAGAGTGGTAAGCTCTCTTGCAAGGATTTCTTTAGCTTCATTGAGCTTGCTTCCTTCCCAGCTTTCCATCTCTTTGATCTGCTCAAGAGGAAGGAAAGTAAGCATTCTGATGCACTTAAGGACATCGTCATCGGAAACATTTCTCCAGTACTGGTAAAACTCGTAAGGAGTGGTCTTGTTAGCATCAAGCCATACAGCATTTCCTGCTGTTTTACCCATCTTCTTGCCCTGTGAATCGGTAAGAAGTGTAATTGTCATCGCATGCGCATCCTTGCCAAGCTTTCTTCTGATAAGTTCTGTTCCGCCGAGCATATTACTCCACTGATCGTCTCCGCCGAATTCAAGGTTACAATCATACTCCTGGAACATGTGATAGAAATCGTAGCTCTGCATGATCATGTAGTTAAACTCAAGGAAAGAAAGTCCCTTTTCCATACGCTGCTTGTAGCATTCTGCACGAAGCATGTTATTTACAGAAAAGCAAGCTCCGACCTCACGAAGAAGGTCGATGTAGTTAAGGTTCATAAGCCAATCTGCATTGTTGACCATAAGTGCCTTTCCATCGGAAAAGTCAATAAATCTTTCCATCTGACGCTTAAAGCATTCTGCATTGTGATCGATATCTTCTCTTGTAAGCATCTTTCTCATGTCGGTTCTGCCGGAAGGATCACCTATCATGGTAGTACCGCCGCCTATAAGAGCGATAGGCTTATTTCCGGCCATCTGAAGGCGTTTCATAAGAGTAAGAGCCATGAAATGTCCTGCAGTAAGACTGTCTGCGGTGCAGTCAAATCCGATATAAAAGGTTGCCTTTCCCGAGTTAACAAGATCTCTTATCTTTTCCTCGTCAGTAACCTGTGCTATAAGGCCTCTGGCCTGTAATTCTTCATAAATTCCCATTTTGTATTAAATCTCCAATCAAATATATTTAGTATTCAAAATTATAAACAATCTAAAGAACGGTATCGGAAAAATTTCCTTTCGTCACGAAACCTTGTCCTGATCAGACAGGTTAGAAATGTCACTTTCATAATAAACCTCAAATTTATCTCTTGGGTGCCATAAGCTCATACATAGCTTTGTTAAGCCCGGCTACAGTAAGTTTATACATAGGGAAAAGCTCTTTGCAAGCCGTCTCAGCCTCTCTCCACGGCGCCTTTCCGGGTGCCATTTTGGGATTTAGCCACACCACTTTTTTATAATGTCTTTTAACCAATTTGAGCCATTCATAACCGGAAAGTCCGCCGTTTGGTCCTCTGTAATTTCCGGTGTCGGAATATAGCTCCTCCGGTGCCATAGCGGCATCGCCTACAATAATAACTTTATAATCACTGTCTGCATTTCTGAAAAGCCACTCGGTCTCTACCCAGTCGCCGTTTTCACATTCAGGAGTTTTATACAAATGATTATAAATACAATTATGAAAATAATAACACTTAACGTCTTTATAATGATTAGATTTATTTACCGACTGAAACAAATCATTTAAAAGTGAACTGTACGGAATCATAGTTCCGCCGCTGTCCATTAAAAGCATAAGCTTGACGGCATTTTTCCGGGGTTTTTTCATTACGATTCCAAGAACGCCGCCCTGATTACAGGTTTTATCAACAGTTCTGTCTATATCAAGCTCAGACTCAGGGATATCAAGGTTTGCGGAAAACTGTCTGAGTCTTCTGAAAGCAAGCTGAAACTGCCTGTTATCCATTACTCGGTCGTCTCTAAAATCACGGTATTTTCTGGCTCCAACAACGGAAAATGCGCTCTGATAGCCTGTTTGACCGCCTACTCTTACGCCTCCGACGTTACCGCCCATATTTCCGAAGGAAGTCTTACCCATCGTACCGATCCAAAACGAACCGCCGTTATGCTCTTCGTTCTGGTCCTTGAGTCTTTGCTTAAACTTCTCTTCAACATCATCCTTGTCAATCTGAAGGTCCTCAGTCTGATTTAAATGCTTTCTGGCTTCCTCATGAGCAAGTTCCAGCATCTCAGACTTATCAAGCCAGCGCAGCATCTGTGCACCGACTTCAGTTTCATGTTCGGCGGCCTTGAAGCATTCCTCAAAAGCCATATCAAATTTGTCGTATTCGGTCTCCGACTTAACAAGGATCATTCTTGCCACATAATAAAACTGTATGAGGCTGCTTCCGCAAAGCCCTTTATCAAGAGCATTCTGCAGATCTAAGAACTCTCCCAATGTAACATGGAGCCCTTTTGCCCTAAGGCTTTCAAAAAAGGTTAAGAACACTAAACCAGTCCGCCCTTCTTAACAAGCTCTAAATCTTCGTCTTTTTTAACTACAACACCCACGAAAGGAAGCTTAGCCCTTATCTGCTCTGCACTGATGCCGCCAAGCTGTAAAGCGTTTACCCAGTCGATAAGTTCTGATGTGCTGGGCTTTTTCCTGATATCATGAATATTTCTGATATCGTAAAAAGTATCCATAGCCGCATTTAAAAGGTTCTCTTCTACATTGGGATAGTGAACCTTTACAATCTGAGCCATAAGCTCTTTGTCAGGAAAATCAATATAGTGGAATATACATCTTCTTAAGAATGCATCGGGAAGTTCCTTCTCAGCATTTGAAGTGATTATAACAATAGGTCTGTGCTTAGCCTTAATGGTCTTTTTTGTCTCACCGATATAAAACTCCATCTGATCAAGCTCCCACAAAAGGTCATTGGGGAACTCAAGATCGGCCTTATCAATCTCGTCGATAAGAAGTACTACCTGATCCTCGGAGTCAAAAGCCTCGCCAAGCTTGCCGAGCTTAATATACTTTGAAATATCGTCTACTCCGCTCTCTCCGAACTGGCCGTCATAGAGACGCTGAATCGTATCGTAGATATAAAGACCTTCCTGTGCCTTTGTGGTAGACTTGATATTCCAAATAATAAGTCTTTTTCCGAGAGCCTGTGATACAGCCTGAGCAAGCTGAGTCTTGCCTGTTCCGGGCTCGCCCTTTATGAGAAGGGGCTTTTGAAGTGCCATAGCGATATTAACGCTGGCCATAAGCTCTTCGCTGGCAACATATTCCTGAGTGCTTTCAAATTCTTGCATATTGTATCCTTTACTAAAATTAATATTGTATGCACGAAACTATAATATATACGGGCTACCTACACGGCGGCATTCATTCCCGCACACAGCTCTCGCTCCCGTAGCGACACGCAGCGGAACTAATTTCGCTTTGCTTCGCATAGCTCAATAAGTACCGGCGGCGCTACAGGGTGCGGTCCATGAACGTCCGCCATGCAGGTGCCCTATAAAGCTAAACTCACGTGCAAAAAAAATTTATATTAACCAAATAATCCAAAAAAAGACAATATGGATTAAATTTCATCCTTGCGCTCACGATTCATCAAATCATTGAACGCATCAATAGCTTTCTTGTTTTCAAAGAGTACAAGATTTACCTGCTCAATTATAGGCATCGAAATATTATACTTCTTGGCAAGTTGTAATGCCGCCTTGGCGGAATATACGCCCTCTACAACCATCTGGACTTCGTCTAGAGCCTCCTGCATGGTTTTACCCTGTCCGATTAAAATGCCGGCACGGCGATTTCTTGAATGCATACTCGCACAAGTAACGATAAGGTCTCCGATACCGGTTAAGCCTGAGAATGTCTCGGCCTTTCCACCCATAGCGGTACCGAGCCTTGACATCTCGGAAATACCTCTTGTGATGATGGCAGCCTTCGCATTATCTCCGTATCCAAGTCCATCGGAAATACCGGCTGCAAGAGCAATTACATTTTTAAGGGAGCCACCAAGCTCGATTCCCAGTACGTCGGTGCTTGTGTATACTCTGAATACATCGCACATAAAAAGGTTTTGAATGTATTTTGCGGTGTCTTTGTTTTCTGAGCCGACTACAACGGTTGTAGGCATAAGCTTACCAACCTCTTCAGCATGTGAAGGACCGGATAACACCGCTACTTCAGACTGAGGGATCTCATCTTTAATAATCTCGGCCTGAGTCATTAAAGTATCTTCTTCCATTCCCTTTGCAACAGCAACGATTTTTTGGCCGTCACAAATAAACTTTGAGAGTCTGTTGGCCGTTCTTCTGGTAAAGGAGCTTGCTACAGCCATAACAAGTAAATCTCTGCCGCTTACCGCCTCTTTTTCGTCAAGCGTATAAGAAATAGCTCCGTCAAGAACAACGCCGGGAAGTTGAGGAAGACTGTGAGTTTCCTTAAGCTGATTAATTTCCTTTTCAAGTGCGGACCATATCATGACTTCGTGGCCGTTTCTGTTAAGAAGCTGTGCCAAAGCAATACCCCAGGTACCGCCGCCTAAAATAGTTATCTTTGCCATTTAAATTACTCCTTATCGGAATTTTTAGCCGCTTCTTTTGCTGCCTTTTCCGCGTTGTAAGCATCTCTGTGCTTCTTTAATAGATAAGTCTTGTTTTCTTCACCTTTAATAAGTCTTACAATATTTTTTCTGTGAAGATAATAAGCAAGACCGGCAAGTATAAACATTATAACATAAATTTCTATAAGGACACTCTGTGAATAATCATATCCGAGCCATCCGTTCTGACCGAAAATTATCACTTCGATAACAAGTGCAAGATATACCATAAGTGAACCTAATGAAACATAATGAGTAATGAGAAAAGGTATCAAAAATACAAAAAATGTAATTATAAATATCAAAGGATTAAAAAGGCAAAGTCCGATACAATATCCTGCTGTACAAGCTATACCCTTGCCGCCCTTAAAATGCATATAGAAAGGGAAATCATGAGAAATAACCGCTCCCAAAGCCGCATACATGCAAAGCATGAGTTTCATTTCGGGATACATGTTTCCGAATGTGTAATATACAATAAGCATTGCAAGCAATGTTTTTGCGGCATCTCCGGCAAGTACCAACAGTCCCTTTCCGGTACCTAAAACTCTTACAGCATTTGTGGTTCCGGAATTTCCGCTTCCGTAATTTCTTAGATCGATTCCGTTTGCTTTACCAACAATATAACCGGTCTGAAACAGTCCGAATATCAAACCTATTGCCAAACAAAAAAATCTAACTGCGACTATCATTTTCTCCGCGCTCCCTGATTATAAATTTTAAAGGTGTACCGACAAAACCAAACGTCTTTCTTATCTGGTTTTCAATATATCTGGTATATGAAAAATGCATAAGTTCTTTGTCATTAACAAAGATTACAAATGTAGGAGGTTTAACAGCTACCTGCGTAATGTAGTAAAGCCTGAGTATCTTACCCTTATCATTGGGCGGCTGCTGCATTGCAACGGCTTCTGACATGATTTCGTTAAGCACACCGGTGCCTACTCTCATGGCATGGTTTTCATAAACCGCATCGATGGTCTCAAAAAGCTTTGGAAGCCTTTGTCCGGTAAGTGCCGAAATAAAGAGTATCTCAGCATACTGCATAAATGAAAGAGTCTGTCTTACCTTTTCGGTAAATTCGTAGATAGTCTTATCATTCTTTTCAATGGCATCCCACTTATTGACAGCGATAATAACGGCTTTTCCTCTGTCGTGAGCAATACCCGCAATCTTTGCATCCTGCTCGGTAACGCCCTCTGTAGCATCTATTACAAGAACGGCAACATCGGCTCTTTCAATAGCACTGACGGTCCTAAGGATCATATAGTGCTCTAGATCTTCACTAATCTTATTCTTACGGCGCACGCCGGCAGTATCGATTAATATATAATCCTTGTCATTATAGGTAACTCTGGTATCCACCGCATCTCTGGTAGTTCCGGCTATATCGGAAACGATAAGTCTGTCCTCACCCAAAAGCTTGTTGATAAGGCTTGATTTACCTACATTTGGCTTTCCGACAATTGCAATCTTAGGAAGTTCTTCCTCCTCTTCAGATTCATCCATCTCGGGAAAATTTTCGATAACTGCATCAAGCATATCACCGAGTCCCAATCTGTTTACGGAAGAAATTGCATAAGGCTCACCTATTCCGAGGTTATAAAACTCATAAACATCAGCCATGTATTTTTCAAAGGAATCAACCTTGTTTACTACCAAAATAACCGGTTTATGAGAGCGCCTGAGCATATCCGCAACCTTTGCATCAGAGTCTACAAGTCCCTGTTTAACATCCACAAGAAATATTATAACATCGGCGGTATTTATTGCAATCTGAGCCTGTTCTCTCATCTGAGATAGGATGATATCCTTACTTTCAGGCTCAATTCCTCCGGTATCAATCAGTGTAAAGTTTTTATCGAGCCAGCTTACATCCGCATAAATACGGTCTCTTGTAATACCCGGCGTATCTTTAACGATTGCTATCTTGTCGCCTGCAAGCAGGTTAAAAAGTGTGGATTTACCGACATTCGGTCTTCCGACAATAGCAACAATCGGTTTGTTTTTATTTTCAGCCATTTCTTTCTCCTATTTATTCAAAAAACGCGGTTTACCTGTCAATTCCGAGCATGCAATTTACAAAATCGCGTCCGCTTGATTTTACAATACTAATCCCGCATTGTAAAGCAGTTTCAACTTCGGGAATATGTACATCATCGAGGAAAATATCATCACCGCTTCTAACGCAATTTTCCGGCAAATATAAACGCGAACCAAGATTTTTTCCCTTTAACTGATTTATGATATCATTTCCCACCAAAAGACCCGTGATGGTAATACCGTGACCGTAAAAATCGTTAAGTATGGTATATACATGAACCTTTAACCACGGAAATTCCTTCATAAGTCTGTCCGCAAAATCGTTGTTCATCTTCTCGGTAAGCGTTCCTGTAATAGTACATACCTCTCTGGGCTCTCTGTCGTAGATACCCGGGATATGCTTAGCTCTTTCAAATGCTTCCTCAAATTCATCGATGACAAGTCTGGCTTTTCCAACGCCGTTATCTATCTGTCTGTATCCGTCGTATCTTTCCGCCTCAGGCAATTGTATTCCCGCCACAATATAAAATTCATCACTTGCATGAATAAAATGAAGACCATACTTTTCATAGGCTTCTTTTTGATACTTTTCAATGGTATCAATCACCTCACCGCAGCCCTTAGCATCAAAGGTGGTAAGTTTTTCAAGGCCGTCACGATATTTTGTAAGGCCGACGGGAACTACAGAAACACTTTCCAAAACAGGCAGGTATTTCATAAGTTCTCTTATGGAAAAATCAAGTTCCTCTCCGTCATTCCAGCCGGGGCATAAAACGATCTGACCATTCATGGTAATACCTGCTTCGTAAAACCTTTCAACCTTTTTAAGCGCCTCTCCTGCAAACCTGTTCTTTAGCATCTTGCATCTAAGTTCAGGATTCATGGTGTGGAATGAAATATTTATGGGTGATAGATTATATTTAATAATCCTGTCAATATCGTGATCAGACATATTTGTAAGAGTCACATAATTCCCCTGCAAAAAGCTGAGTCTTGAATCATCATCCTTAAAATATAGACTTTCCCTCATACCGGGAGGGTTTTGGTCAATAAAGCAAAAAATACATTTATTGTGACAGGACCTGTAATTGTCCATAAGTCCATTATCAAAAATTATACCGAGGTCCTCATCTGCATTCTTTTCAATCTCAAGCGTTACCTGCTCTCCGTCTATTGTTTCGACAAGGACATTCAGTTCCTCTTCCTGGGTATAATATTGATAATCAAAAATATCTTCGATCGGATTTCCGTTGATCTCTAATATGGCATCGCCTTTTTCAAGGCCCATTTCCTCAGCTATCGAGCCAAGAACAACGCTTCCGACAACATGTTTGTGCTGCATAAAAAATCCTTTCATACCTTTATGGAAAAGAAAGCCATTAAAATACGCTTCAAACGGCACATCCTAAGTATAATCTAAAATTTGCCACTTTATTGATGCTTTAAAACTTTCTTTGACAACTACAATAATAATATGTACAATATTTAATCGCAAATGAACTTTTGATCTAACGCAGATCTAACGGAGGATATCATGCCAAATACCGCAGAACTTGAAAATGCAATGCCCGTAGGCCCTCTAAAGATAATAGCATTACCTTCTATGGCCAAGATGGGCAAAACTATCAACGATTATCTCGTTGAATTCAGAAAAGTCGTTCACAACGAATCTGTTAAAAACGATCCCGCTTTCCACGGATACAAGGAGGATAATTACCTTCTTGATTACGAGCTTCCCCGCTTTGGCAGTGGTGAAAGCAAAGCTCTTATAAAAGAATCCGTCCGCGGAAAAGATGTATTTATCTTAGTCGATGTTTGTAACCATTCTATCACTTACAAAATGAACGGTTACGAAAACCATATGTCTCCCGATGATCATTATCAGGATTTAAAAAGAGTGATTGCCGCTTGTAACGGTAAGGCCACCAGAATTAACATCATTATGCCTTTCCTTTACGAAGGACGTCAGCACAGGAGAAACGGCCTTGAGTCACTCGATGCCGCATATATGCTTGAAGAGCTTTACAGCATGGGCGTTAGCAACTTCATCACCTTTGATGCTCACGACCCCAGAGTTCAAAACTCTACTCCTTTAAAGGGCTTTGACAACTTCATGCCCCCTTACCAATTTATGAAGGCCCTCCTTGGAAGTGAGAACGGTTTAACAGTTGATAAAGATCACCTTGTTGTTATCTCTCCCGATGAAGGTGCACTCGACAGAGCAATCTATTTTGCAAACGTTCTCGGTATCAATACCGGTATGTTTTATAAAAGACGTGATTACACAACCATCGTAAACGGCAAAAACCCTATCGTGGCACACGAATTCCTCGGTGAGACTCTTGACGGAAAAGATGTAATCATCATGGACGATATGATCTCTTCCGGCGGTTCAATGATAGATACCGCAGCAAAGCTCAAAGAAATGGGTGCCGGCAGAGTATTTATCTGCACTACCTTCGGACTCTTCACAGAAGGACTTGCAGGTTTTGATGAAGCTTACGCTAAAGGCAATTTCGATAAGCTCATAACAACAAACCTTACTTATCTTCCTCCTGAAATATACGAGAAGCCTTATTTCGTAGAGGCCGATATGAGTAAATTTATTTCCTCAATAATCGACTTTATGAATCACGATGCTTCCCTTTCAAATGTTATGGCTACCACCGAAAAGATGCATGCCATCCTTGAAAAATATAAAAATCAATTAAACTAACAGATTTACAGGATTTATAGCTTTTAAGTTATAAATCCTGTTTTTTATTACTGTTTTTTATTACTGTTTTTTATTACAGTTTTTTATTACAGTTTTTTTTAACAAAATTATTAAGTCGTAATCGCAAAATATTTAAAAAAATTATTATCTTAAAATATCAAACACAATATCAACTCTGAACAAATCACCATCGGCGATCACTTCAAATGTTCCGTTTTGGAGTTCGGTCAGGCTTTTAGCGATGTAAAGACCAAGTCCGCTTCCTTCGGATGATCTCGATGCATCTCCTCTTATGAATCTCTCGGTCAGTTCGCTGCCTTGCAAATTGTTGGGTGCGGCAGAAACATTTTTGATACTGATAAGGATCTTGTCGGCATTACTTAGGTTGTTATCGGATTTTATTTCTCTTACCGCGACATAAACCCTGGTACCGCTGAGCGAATACTTACAAACATTTTCAAACAGATTGTCCATAAGTCTCCACATGTGCCTACCGTCCGCCCTGATATTGGCCTTTGTCTCGCCGTCAAACACAACGGATAATCCGGCCTCTTCAAGTTTATCGGAAAACTCAGCAATTATTTGATGTAAAAGCTCCGTGATCCTTATATCCGAATAATTAACTTCCGTAGTACCCGAGGATAATCTTGACGCATCAATAAGATCGATCAAAAGCTGCTTTAATCTTGTGGATTTTTCCTCTAGAGTTTTTATATAATCAGCAGCGGGTTCTTCTGTAATATTTTCATCCTTAAGCAGATTTACATAGTTTATGATTGAGGTAAGCGGTGTCTTTAAATCGTGAGAAACATTGGTTATAAGATCCGATTTCATCTTCTCATCTTTTAAAGATGTATTGACCGCGGATTTAATTGCTTCACCCGCATGATTAATGTCCTCAGCGAGCGGCCTGTTATAAGGCAAAAGCTCTTCTGTCTTGATTTTATAATCAACTTCACCGGCAGATATTCTTTTAATACCGTCTTTAAGGGCATTTCTGTCAAAAGCCTTCTTTATCGCTCTTATAGCAAAAAATACATTTACTATAATCATAATAACCAATGGTATGTATACGCCGACTCTGTTGCTTCTGTTGGCGCTAATAACAATTAACGCAAACAAAAGAAAATTGATCGCAAAATAGAAATGAAACGGAATAAGCGCAGCAACATATGAATTGCTGTGGTTTTCGACCTTGTCTCTGATAGCTCCGTACCATTTGTACATACAGTAAAACAGGCTGAAATTATTATATGATTTATTCCTTATCCTTCTGATCAGCGAGCACAAAAGCGTACATGCAAAAAAACTGATTAAAAATCCAAAAAGCATAAAAAGGAAATGCTGATTTTTAATTCCGAAATCATAATTCTTAACAAAAAGATATTTAACAACCAATACGGCTACTATTAAAAATACTAAATAAATCTCAATATAAATCTTGTCAAAAAACAGAGTGTAGTATTCTCCCTTTTTAATAACTCCCGCAGTAGCAACCAGTAAAAACAAAAGAGCAAGATACACCACTGCAATTGAAGCAGTTAAGACAACACTTCTGTAGGTAATTCCTTTTCTTCCGGAAGTTGCTTCGTAAGCGGTTGACAAGGCGTCATTTGCTATGTTGAAATCGCCCTTAACATAAGCCCATAGCTTTATCGGCTCATTAAATTCGTCGGCATAGAGTCTGACAAATGTATAAAGGTCTGCTTCTTTAACATTTGAAAAGGTTGAATACTCGAGCTTATCGGGATAATAAACTATATAATCCTTATAATCCGAAATAATCTCCGTTAATTCCTCATCCGCTAATTTATAAACATCAAAAGTACTGTCCTTTATATTGGTATATGTATTGTTCTCGCCGATACGAAGGATATATTTAACATTGGAATCCGATATCTCATATAAACCTACGCCGTTGCGATAAAGGTCATAATATTTTACATATTTTTCAGCAGCTACTTTAAGTGCGTTCTGAATGTCATAGAATTGAATCCAGTTGGTCGCAACTTTTTCAAGCTCAGCTTCGCCCTCTTTGGGAGCATATTTCATTTCAATATATTTAACCGATACAATGGTCTGTCCGGCATCATTGACATAATAATAAACATTATCATCACAATGATATAGAATGTCATCAAAAGTATAAGGCGAATCATAATAATTCATAAATTCTTCGACCGTATACTCCCTGGTTCCGTATGTAAAACCGCTTCTCCCCCATTTAATGAGATCATCAATGTTATAAACCAGCTTCTGAGTATTACTGTCGAAAGCACCTGAATAATCAAAATCCAATATATTTACCGAATCATCACTGTGACTTTCAATCTTTTCAAAAAGGTTTTTTATTGCACAATAAGAAATAATATCTTGAAGCTGATGTGTATATATCTCTGTATAAAGCGAAGAATCCTCAAATTCATATTCTTCGTTAAATACATTTTTAGGCACATACGAAACCTGATCATCAAGATAAGTGATGGTAAAATCTGTATGTATAAGTAAATTAGCTACGATCAAAAAGGCCACACCCATAAGCAAATGCATTAATATACTTATAAGCGTCCTCAAGGTTATCTTTCTTCTCATAAATCCCCTTCAATCTTATATCCTACTCCCCATACTACCTTCAAATACTGAGGTTCTCTCGGATTGATCTCTATTTTTTCCCTTATATGTCTGATATGCACTGCCACTGTGTTTTCGGCGTCAATAGGCTTTTCGTTCCAGATATGCTCATATATCTGCGGTGATGAAAAAACATTTCCTTTGTTTTTTGCAAGAAAAAGTAAAATATTATACTCAATGGGAGTAAGTCTGACAAACTCACCGTCCACAAATATTTGCTTATTCTCATCGTTGATCGTAAGTCCGCCTATTTTAATGATTGATGCATTTTCATCCTTCTGTCCGCCTAAGGATGTATATCTCCTTAGGTTTGATTTGACTCTTGCGACAAGCTCGCCGGCATTAAAAGGCTTTGTAATATAATCATCGGCGCCGATATCAAGTCCATTGATTTTATCGCTCTCCTCGGATTTTGCCGACAAAAGAATTATCGGAAGAGTTGATTTTTCTCTGATTATTTTAGTGGCCTCAATTCCGTCCATTATAGGCATCATGATATCCATTAAAACCAGCTGAATATCCTCATTTTCAAGGATTTCAAGAGCCTCTTTTCCGTTATATGCTTTATAAACCTCGATTCCTTCCCTTGAAAGATAAATATCTATCGCATCAACTATCTCTTTATCATCATCGCAAACTAATACTTTATCCATTTCCCCTTTTCCTTTCAAAAACTGTTTCCAGCATATTCAAATGCATTTTTATACCAAAAAATTTCTTCATTCTGAATAGCTATAACATCGTATCTTATCGGGTAATTCATGTATCTTTGATTAATACATCTGAAATAATCCGACACCTTTGAAATAACCTGCTTTTTCTTTTCTCCAACAGCTTCTGCCGCGTTACCGTATTTTTCACTGTTACGATATTTGACTTCAAAAAATACCAGCACACCTTCATGAAAGCCGATAATATCGATCTCTCCTATTCGGCACCTGAAGTTTCTCTTTATAACCCTGGTCCCGTTCGACTCTAAAAATGAGACCGCAATATCTTCATATCGCGCCCCTGTCTGTCTTTTATTCATCTCTCCCCCAAACATTCTTATATGCCAGATTTCATTCAAATATTTTAAACATAAAAAATCTATCTGTATAAATATTTATCTGTAAACTTTTATAAATATTTATCTGTTAATTCGTATAAATATTTATCTGTTAATTTTTATAAATATTTATCAACTATCAAATTATATAATACAAAAATCAATCACTTCTTAAGCTTGCTTTTGATCTTGTCCATATTATCAACAAACAAAAGTATCTCCGCCACAACCTCGTAAAGCTCCGGAGGTATCATCTCACCGATTTCCAATCTGGAAAGGGTGTCCGCAAGCTTATCATCCCTGTGAATCGGAACGTCCGATTCTTTGGCCTTTTCTATGATCTTTTCGGCAATAATGCCTCGTCCTGTCGCAATGACCTTAGGCGCGGCATCATTTGGATCATACTCAAGTGCAATGGCCTGTTTAATTTTCTTTTTATCATCAGCCATATCAGGTCCTCACATCAAAGGAATATTCAGATAGCTTATAGTTACCTGTCTGAGACAAAATACCGTTTATGCCTCCGCCGTTTGCGGCATCAGACAAAGGATTATCCTCTGCCTCTTTTGATCCTTTGACAGATGCTCTGGCGGAAATAGAATACCCTTTTGCCTTAAGCCTGTCCGTCAGTTCATCCATATGATCGTTTAAAAAATCCAGAATAGAATCATCCGCTACATAAAACTGAGTGCTGAGTTTTGATTCGGGAGTTGAATTGTCCATAGATACAAATACATCCACCGGTCCCAAATGCTCCATATCAAGATGCAAAAGCGCAGTAATCTTACCGTCATTATCGTTTAATCTTTTTTTGTTGGAGTAAACATATAGATCACCATGCGCGCTGTCGCCGTCAGCAAGCTTGATAGGAAGCTGAATGTATGAATACATTTGATTAACCTGATTTAAAAAATCAAGATTGTTACTCATATTTTCAGCGCTTGCTCCGGCCCCTGTATTTCTTAGACCCGCACCATCCAAAGCTTCTTTTACCAGGTTTAATTGCTTTGTAAGCTTTTGATAAAGTTCAATAACTTTATCCTTATCAGCTACATCTTGCGGCGTAATGCTCCACTGTTCGGCAATCGATCCAAGGAGTGCATTCTTAACGGAGTTACTGTTTACAAGTCTGCTAAGCGTATTTGTATCACCGTTTTCCAGAGCTCTTGTAATAATGTTTTTGGTAATATCAAACAGCTCCGATAAAGATTTGCCTGACAAATCTTCACCGGAAATCAGCGACAGTTCTTTAGAAAGTAAAGCCCTGTCGGTATCATCAAGTCGGTAATCGGAACCTAAAGCATTAAACTGATTGTTTGCCTTATCATAATTTACATTATCGCTTACCGAATTTGCTGTATTAGAATTTTCGGAATTTATATTTGCACTTTTGGAAATAAGTCCATTACCCAAAGCCGAAGCATCTTCAGAATCACTGCCGCTTAAAGCGCTTAAAAGTGCGAGTGCTCTTTCTGAAGCAGACATCTCGCCCTTTGAGGTTGCGCCTGCATTAGCGCTATTTTCACCAATAATATTCTCACCATTGGCAGCATTTCCCGGTACGGAGGCCGTACCGCTTTGTGAGCCTTCTTCTCCTTTGACAACCGAAGAATAATCGCCTTCCAAAGAAAGGTTTAAAAGATCTGATAATAATTTAGCGCCTTTAGTTACATCTCCGGATAAACTATCGCCGGAAAAGATTTCGGATAGTCCGTCCAAAACGCCGTTCATCCCTCTTCCAAGCTCATATGAAAGGTTTTTATAAGAGTCAATCTGTTTAAGATTATTTTCGTTTACTTCAATTCCAAGTTTATGCAGATCAACAATATCACTTACCGGATGGTCCGAAAATTTATAAACATCTTTATATATGTTTGATAAGCTGTTTTTATCTACATTCATGCCGGATTGCATCATTTTAGATGTCATCTCGGTCGCTCTATCATTTGCCGGAATCCCTGCCATATTTAATGCTTTTAACACATTTGGATCTGAGGACATATTTGTAAAAAGCGGAGAAAGAGTAATCCCGCCGGAAGAACTTTTAACCTCAAATGTAAGTAGTTTTCCTATATCAAGATTCAAACCTGAAGAGATTTTCGCATCAAAAGAAAGATTGCCGGGAAGCTGTAAGGTTACGGTATTTCCGTCCTTACCTACAACTTCGGCACGAATCGAATCGCCCGCTTTAAGGCCTGCTAAAAGAGCATCGGCACCGTTTAACTTAACAGTACCGTTCTCTCCGGCAAATACATTTTGAGTATTGCCCACTGATATTTGATTATTGTTGTTAAGATCAAAATTAATATTCATTTATTGGCCACAAAATATGTAAACAGCAAATTTTTATTAAATAATCAGCCACAGGAAATCTTTTTATAAGTAAATATTTTAATCACTTATCAGTCGCAAAAATTCTTTATAAATGTGCGTCTGTGTATCGGGCAGGGCCCGAATTTTTTAAGGGCATCTATATGTTCCTTTGTCCCGTATCCGACATGCTTTGCAAAGCCGTATTCAGGATATTTTTTATCATATTCGTACATCAGCCTGTCCCTGGTGACCTTGGCATAAATGCTGGCAGCACCAATGGATATACTTTTTGCGTCACCTTTAATAATCGGCACCTGTTTAATACTAACCATCGGAATTGTAACCGCATCGTTTAATAATAAATCCGGCGAGACTGAAAGTCCTGCAATTGCTTCACGCATTGCCTCATATGTAGCCTGTAAAATATTGATCTCATCAATTCTTTCAGGCGATGCATATCCTACGCTGCAAGCAACGGCTTTTTTCTCTATCTCATCATAAAGAGCTTCTCTCATCTTTTCAGAAAGTTTTTTTGAGTCATTGATATACAAAATATCACAGTCTTTTGGAAGTATTACCGCCCCGGCAACTACAGGTCCGGCGAGCGGTCCTCTTCCGACTTCGTCTATGCCGCAGATAAGTCCGTAGTCATTGTATTTTCTTTCAAATTCAGATAAAGCATAGATTCGCTTTTTTTCGTTCTCAAGGGCTTCAATTTTCTTTTCGGCAGAATTAATTATTTTTTTTACTCCGCCGCGCTCATCGGATACATATTCATCTATAAAAGACTTAAGTTCATTTATATCACAGGCTTTAAATTCTGCATTTATTTCAGATATGCTTTTCATATGACTCCACTAAAACACTAAACTGTATTAAACAATAATTATTTAACCGGTCCGAAATCCTTAAAGGGGAAAATCCTGAAAACGGCTCTTCCCACGATCTCGTCTCTTGTTACATTACCGATAATATCAAACCTGGAATCAACTGAATTATTTCGGTTATCACCCATAACAAAATATTCTTCTTCTCCAAGCGTAATTCCTTCGCCTTTTCCCCTGCTCCACATTGAATTGGAGGCATCTATTGTCTCGTATCCGTAGCTTTCAACAAGTATTTTGTCGTTGATATAAATATTCCCCTCTTCATCAATTCTGACGGTTTCTCCGGGTAACCCGATAACGCGCTTGATATAATATGTGTTTTTCTTCTCCGCATATTTGTATGGGAAAATCACTATATCAAATCTTTTTGGATCTGAAAATCTGTAAGTGATTTTATCAACAATCAAATGGTCGCCGTTTTCAAGTGTGGGATACATTGAAGTCTGGTGAACAACCGTCTTTTGTGCTATAAAAGTGATAAATAAAACAGTAATTCCCAGTGCTATAAGAAGGTGTATCGCTAGTGAAAACAGCTCCTTTAATACGTCTTTATATTTCTTTTTACTCTTTTCCATCTTCTGAAATTGGTCCCTCTAGCGAAATATGGCCCAGTCTGCCGCATCTGAAATCATCTATAAGATAAGATGCACCCTTTTCGTAGTCAGGTTCCTCTCCTTTTTTTAATGCTTTTCTGTTTAAAGCAATATTTTCAAGAATCTTGATACTGCCATCGGACTCAGAAAGCGAAAACCTTTCCGCCAACACTCCGGGGTAGCTTTCCTTTAAATAATCAATAAGCTTAACGGCAAGTTCCTGAGTATCTAAAATATTATCATTGATAGTGCCTAATGTGGCAAGTCTCATGCCAACCTGCTCATCACCTATCTTCGGCCATAAGATTCCCGGAGTATCCAAAAGTTCAATTGAATCGCTGAGTCTGATCCATTGCTTGCCCTTCGTCACGCCGGGTTTATTTCCGGTTTTAGCCATGCTTTTTCCTACAAAAGAATTGATAAAAGTGGACTTACCGACATTTGGTATACCGCAAACCATCGCTCTTACAGGCCTGTTTTTAATACCGCGCTTTCTGTCACGTTCTATTTTTTCCTTGCAAACCTCTTTTACAGTGGAATCGACTACTCTGACACTTCCTCTGTTTCTTGCATCCATGGTGATAACAGCGATACCCTTTTCTTTAAAATAATCTTTCCATTTATCGGTTACGTTTTTATCCGCAAGATCTGATTTATTTAAAATCACAAGTCTGAATTTATTTTTTCCAAGATCATCAATATCAGGATTTCGCGAAGAAAGCGGAGCTCTGGCGTCCAGCAGCTCTATAATCAAATCAACAAGTGAAATTTCTTCCTTCATCATGCGAATAGCCTTCGTCATATGACCGGGATACCATTCGTAATTCATCTGACAAACCCCATTTTCCTGCCGCCCTGCGGCATTTTAAACCAAACATGTCCCTTTATATCGGATAACGGGACAGGACCAATTCCCGAGGACCTGGAGTCCTCACTTTCCGAAGGATTATCTCCAATCAAAAAGTATTCGTTAATACCAAGCGTTATTTCATTTTCAGCAATACCCGGCTCGGATATATATGCAGTACAAACTTCGCTTGGTTCATCATTAATATAAAGCCTGCCGTTTTGGATTTTAACCCTGTCTCCGGGTACAGCCACAACTCTTTTTGTGTAATAATATGAGTTCTCATTGCCGTTAGGAAAAAAAATAACTACATGGCCTGTTTTTGGCTTTCCCAAAACATATGAAAATCTGTCTATAAGAACGCTCTGTTCAGCTTCGATAATCGGTTCCATCGATACGCCCACAACAGAAATTTTCATACCAAATAACATAACAAGCGCAGTACCAAGAAAGATTGTAATAAATACACTTAGAATCCAGCTTATTACTTCATGAACCATCTTATAGCTGATTTTCTTTTTACGTTTATAAAAGGACAAACCGCCCGTACGTTTAGCCATTTCTTCCCCACAAAATTATGCTTATAAAAATCTATGCAATAATTAAAACTATATGCTAATAATCACCTTACACATACAATCGCATACTGATTTATTATACCATAAACCGTGCTTATATACAAAAAAAGACAACCCTTCAAACGAAGGATTGTCTAAGAGTTCAAAAGAAAAGAGTTATTTAACGATTTCCTTAACCTTTGCCTTCTTACCAATGCGGTCACGAAGGTAATTAAGCTTAGCGCGTCTAACTTTACCCTTTCTAACAACTTCAATCTTCTCTACATTAGGAGAATGAAGGGGCCAAGTCTTTTCAACGCCTACACCGTTAGAAGACTTTCTTACGGTAAAGGTCTCTCTGTTGCTTCCGCCCTGACGCTTAATAACGGTTCCCTCGAAAATCTGGATTCTTTCGCGGTTTCCCTCTTTGATCTTGCCGTGTACTCTAACAGTATCACCAACTGCAAAATCGTCGATCTGAGCCTTTAACTGCTCTGCTTCGATTTCTTTAATAATGTCGCTCATTTTAAGCTCCTTCCTACAATGGATGTTCTTAATACCTGTCCGGTAGCAGAGGACCATCTTTGTCAACACAACGTTAATAATTTACTACAAAGCATATAAAAATGCAAGTATTTTATCGTTTTTAATTCAAAAATATTATATCTTATAGTTTATAAATATAACCGTTTTGAATTTAAAAAATCCTGTTTAATCTAAAATTATATAAAAATCTACATATGAAGCCAGGTTAATACCTTATCTCCGCCGTAAACGCCCATCTTGTCTTGCAATTTCATAGACGCTTCATTTCCGAGAACGACCTGACCGTAGGGAGTTCTTCCCGCCTCAAGGTCCCTGTTAAACATAAATCCTTCCAAATCGGCCGCAAGACCTCTGCGCCTGTATTTACCATCGACATAAAGCATTCCTATACTGCCTTCACCGTGAGTTCCGACAAATCCGGCAATTTCATCGTCAACAAAAATACCGTATACCACACCGGCCTTTAATCTTTCAACGGCATAATCATATCCGCCAAGCGCGTATTTATTGCCAACATAATCGGCAAAGCTCTCATCAAGCTTTCTGATGTCTTTATTCTTAATCTTTCTGTGTACATTTTCGGTATACACATAATTATAAACATCGCAGGAATACATCATTCCGGGGACATTTCTGAGAACAGCTCCAAATTCCTTCGATACAACAATACTGTGAATATTGTCGGGAAGCAGGGCCATAAACTCATCCACATCCATTACAGCATCTATGTCTACCATAACCAGATCGTCACATGCCATGTATACAACAAGCGGATCTGTATGAATAATCTCGCCGGTACCGCGTCTTAAAGATTCCAAAATCTGGATATTATTTCTTTTATCCTTTAAGAGCCTGTCAATTTCTTTGTTTCTAAGCTCATATTTTTCGTAAAGATCGGGTCTTACTTTTTTAGTAAGTTCCTCTGCTTTAGCTTTTCTGTATTCCGCCACCGATTTCGGATTGCCTGTAAGGAGCACCTCAGGTACTTTTTTATCCCTCCATACTTCAGGTCTTGTATACTGCGGATATTCAAGAAGGTCCCCGTAAAAAGACTCTATTTCCGCAGAGGTATCATTCCCCAAAACACCGGGAACAAGTCTCGATACAGCATCTATCATAACAAGGGCAGGGAGCTCACCGCCGGTTAATACATAATCACCGATGGAGAATCTATCGGTTACTATTTCATCTAAAACTCTCTCGTCAATACCCTCGTAGTGTCCGCATAAAAACACAAGTTCCTCTTCTTTTGATAAAGAAACCGCATCCTTTTGAGTAAACGGTTTACCCTGCGGAGTTACATATATCGTGCGGCATTTCTTATCTTTCTTTAAAGACATATAAGCATCATAAACTGGCTGAGGCTGCATGAGCATACCCGCACCGCCGCCGTAAGTATAATCATCTACTCTGCCGTTTTTATCATCAGAAAAGTCTCTTATATTTACAATGTTTACATCCAAAAGCCCATTATTACAGGCTCTTCCCAAAATACTTGTATGTAATCCCCTGTCCATAAATTCAGGGAATAAAGTTAAAACATCTATTTTCATTAAGTCCACCAAACAACTAGCAAATATATCTTCCTATGAAAGGAATACGTCTTATCAAAGCGCTTCCAAGTATTCCAACCGTAAAAATTGCGATTGCATAGAAAATAATACCGGGAACAAGCATCATGCTGTCATGCAATTTTGATAAAGCACTAAAATTTTCAATAATAAGTATATGTGACAAATATAGTCCAAAAGTATCGATTCCGATGCCTGAAACAATCTTTTTTACAATGGGCTTTATCTCTTTTCCTTCAAAAACTTTATATACAAATGTAAATAAAGCTGTTGAATAAAAGAAAGTAAAACTTGAATAAGAATCTACAATCTCAGAAACCGGGACTCCCCTTTTTATTGAGATAAATGTAAGCATAAAAATACTTGATAGAATTCCCAAAAGCCCAAGTAAATACAAAGCATATCTGAATACTTTTTTAAGTCCCACATGAACTATATAGTACCCTATTACAAAATATCCCACATAAGAACATACAAGTTCAATATTTCTAAGATCAATAACGGTCTGAACTATATCTGCTGGAATATATATTTTTAATGTCTCACAAAAAATCTGAAATATAACAAATATAATAATAAAATATCTCACTTCTTTTTCAGAGGCTGCTCTGACCCACCTGATAAGTATGGGACTTATAATATAGATGCCTATAAGCATCAGCAAGAACCATAAATGGGGTCTTGCTACCACGGCACACCATAAATATCCCCTAAAACCGTTCCTATAAGTAAGATAATCAAGGCTTCCGTATATAATACTCCATATCAAATAGGCACAAAAAAGTCTGAGAATATTGTGAAGCCATAGCTTTTTTATGTTGATTTCTCTGTCCGGAGCAAGAAAAAGAGCACCGCTGATCATTACAAAAACCGGTACTCCAAAGTGAGATACAGAATTTATAAGAGCCGACAGTCTCCATGCAGCCGACCCCATTTCCAAAGAATACAGATTTCCGGAAGTAATATGCATCACAACAATGCTCAAAGCGGAAATTATTCTAAGTATATCAAAGGAAATATTTCTGTTTACAGTATTATTCAAGACTCATCCCTCAATAATCAATCAAGCAACCCATCGAGTATATGTACGCGCATAACGCCTTCTTCAACATTTACTTCAAGAATGCATTCTTTAATAGCCGGAAGCAAAAGTTCTTGGCCGTCTGTCATTTCAATGACATAAACATCATTGGCTCCTGTAGGCATAACATCCGTTAATGTTCCGACCTCATTTTCATTTTCATCGATGACTTTTATTCCGATAAGATCGGCAATAAAGTATTCATCGCTTGAGAGTTTAACCGCATTTTTGCGGTCAACAAAAATACCCCTTTGGCGGTATTTTACAACTTCCTCCGGAGTATCGATGCCTTTTAATTTTAAAAGGACTTTATCAGAAACGCGTGCGCTCTCTACTTCAAAGGTTTTTAAGCCCTCTTTTGTCTCAACAAATACTTCTTTTAAGCGCTTAAAGCGTCTCGCATCATCTGTTGTAGGATACACCTTCATCTCACCGCGAACGCCGTGAGATGAGGTGATTATACCAATTTTGAAATAGTCTTCCATATTTTTATTATTCCACTATTTCAACATCTACTCTTGTATTATCTCTGGTTGAAGCAGCCTTTACAACGGTACGAATCGACTTTGCGATTCTACCCTGCTTACCGATTACTTTGCCCATATCTGAAGGGTCTACGCGAAGCTCAACTACGATGTTTTTACCTTCGGTTTTCTCGGTTACAACGACCTTATCAGGATTGTCTACAAGAGCCTTGGCCATAACTTCTACTAATTCTTTCATTGCAAGTCTCCTTTGACAAAAGATTAGATGTGATTATTATTTCTCAATTCCTGCAATCTTAAAGAGCTTAGAAACAACCTCGGTAGGCTGAGCTCCGTTAGCGAGCCACTTCTTGGCAGCTTCCTCATCGATATTGAAAGATGAAGGATCGGTAGAAGGATTGTAAGTACCAATCTCCTCGATGAATCTTCCGTCTCTGGGTGCACGAGAATCTGCAACGATTACTCTGTAGATGGGAGCCTTCTTCTGTCCCATTCTTCTTAATCTGATCTTAACTGACATTTTTGTTTCCTCCATTAAATAAATTAAAGAATTGTATATATCATCATCATTCGCAAATTTAGCAAAATGAAAATGTCTCATTAAAAAGGTCTGCGGCCTCCGCCGAAACC
>JAIKXH010000001.1 GCA_024684215.1 Lachnospiraceae bacterium | reverse complement strand
ATCATAAAAGCCGCTATAATACGCGTTCTCCAAAGGAACATCATATTCATCCAACAAAATGATAACATTCTTTTTATGATGCTGTTTTAAGCAATCCGACAGTACCTTAATTGATGTAGTATATCGCCCGATTTCAGCATTCAGCTCATCTTCGGTTTTTATGTCTTCCTCATGCCTGAAGGCGTAAAGTGAAGCAAAAAGCTCCCTGCTGTGGGTTTCAAGCTCCCCTGATTTCAAAAGATACTCATGCCGTCCGAACTCACTCAATATCTCATCCCGAAGTCGTAATACTGCTGTTCTGTAGTCAGGCTGCTTAGCCGATTTGAGGGACAGTTTTATAACAGGGTACTGCCCCATCATATCCAGAATCTTTTGATCTGCTTCCATTATTTTCTTTCCTTCAAAATAACGACTATTGTCAATAGCATTACCATCTCTGTCAAGTTCACACTCAAAAAATGTCCTCAGCATGGAAAGGGCAAGAGTCTTGCCAAAACGCCTCGGTCTGGTAAAAAGCGTGACTTTCCCGCCTTTTTGAACAATATCGCTGATCAGGAAAGTCTTATCCACGTAATACAACTTCTGATCTATAAACTCTTTATAGTTTTCATATCCTATCCCGATCTTTTGCATGCTGCTATCCTCCGGTATGTTATGACTCTCAACTAAATCAAAAAGCACTGCCTGTATTTTAACATTAAAACACAGACAGTGCCACTTTTTTTGTAGAAAATACCCCTCTCGGATTTTTTTAAACGAGGTTTTCCTGCGTTCATACTTTACACAATCTTACTACCTTTTTCTCTATTACATTTCCAACAGAGCGTTTGTAAGTTTTCTTCTATCGTACATCCGCCCTTTGCTATAGGAATTATATGGTCGATTTCAAGCAACAAGTTAGGTTCCTTGTATGTTGAGTTTTCACAATATCGGCAGGTATAGTTATCACGTTCCTTGATATGCTTACGAAGCTTGGATGTCATCAATGCTCTTTGCTCAGTTTTAAACGAATCCATTGAAAGCTTACTCTCCAACCTTTCTATCAGTTCTATAATCGTATCTTCGATCATCGGAACAGAGAAAGATCTTTGTGCCAATCCACCGTTGGAAGTATACGTAAATTTATACTCTACAGTTAAAACACTTTCGTTTATTATTGCAAACCCCAGTCTTGCATAAAATCCATCCTCATCATACTTTGTTATATAGTCCGGAACATCCGTCAAATACTGTTGATACTCTTTTTTATAGTTTTCTATAATCTGTTTTGCTTCTCTTAAGGTCTCCAATTCACCTATAAGCAGTTTCAGTTTCTGTATCTGCTCTGGATATGATGTTTTACTCGGATAGAAATATTTGATGATATAATCCATAGGATTATTTTCAGCACTTGCAAATACTGTACTTGACACCTCAGCTGTAAAGGGTGAAATCGTTTTCTTGTAGGGTCGTATATAATCGTATTTATCCTGATTAACAGTTTCATTTCTGATAATTCTCGATCCGAACAATGTTGATATTGATTCTGCCTTCTCCTCTATGTATTCATTGAAGTCTCTCTGTGAATCCATTAGGTTTTTGCAGGTGTCTTTTATCTGCATAAAATCAGAAGAATTATAATAGTCCGTTATCTTCTTATTTCTTGAATCTATTTCTTGTACATTGTCAGCTGTATTTGCTATCAACTTGTCGAGCATAATCCATTCATCGCTATTCATATCCTTAATTTTCTTTATGCTATTGACAGTACGATCAAACAATGCAGCTATCAGATTATCTAACTCAGATTGATCTTCTTTTATTACAATAATACTCTTTAAATTATTTGCAGAATCAATGATTGAATTGACTTTTTCGTAATATGAATGCTGTTTTTCTTCAAGCATTAATCTTGCTTGTTCTTTTAATGCTTCTTTTTCCTTTTTTGCAAGTTCTTTTTCAGCCTTCTTTTGATCCTTTAACTGCTGACTGCTCATTATTAGAGTCGGGTTTTCCTTTATGTGATTTATCTTGTCAGGCGTTATTTTTATAACTTTACTTCTGGAACTTCTCCCAGCAGGGGAAATATACCGAATCTTTACCTTATAAACTTTTTTCTTACCATTTAAAGCGTTTTCGACACGATATATTCGGTTATTATCGTCCTTAAAATAACTGACATAATCATATGAGTAAACTGCACGACTACTTTTTACTCGAACAATATCATCTACATGACCAAGACTCACAATCAATATAATCAACCCTATTAAAAAAAATAATCCAACTAATACAAAAGTATAATCCAAAAGTAATCCAATTATATACTCCATAATTATTTCTCTTTCATCTTTTTTCAAAACTGTAACTAAACTTATTTACGTATCTATTATAAAATAGTTGAAATAAGTTCTCATGACCTACAAACTATTCAATCAAATTTTTTTCATGCATGTCAAATAAATCATCACCAGTCCTGCAGTTCCTCTGTGACAGAGACAACTGTTTTTTGGCCGTCGGTCTTCTTAAACTTTATTGTGGCAAACATGTGCCATCCCTCATCAATGTATGACTCCACCTCTTTACGCATGACGTATTTGGGCACCTTTCGGCAGTCATAATCAACTCCGAGGGCAGCGTTCTCGGGCAGGATATAAAACTTTGTCTTATCGGTTATCGTCAGTTTCTTTGCTTTCCCCCTGGGTTTGTATCCGGTCTCCCAGTCCCATTTATAGTTGTAGACCTCCACGCTGTCATCCGACAGCTTTTCGATCATATACATTTTCGTCTTTGCCTCAATACAGTCCGCTGTAATCAATGT
>JAIKXH010000101.1 GCA_024684215.1 Lachnospiraceae bacterium | reverse complement strand
ATTGATTTGTCCGAGCTGGATGCCTTAAATGCTGAATTAGAATCAGACGAAGAGCTTCTTGGTGAAGAAGATATCGAAAAGATGCTTGAAAATGCCAGAGAAAGCGGAAATGCTGATTCTGATACAGAAGCCATCCCTGGTCTTGAGAATTTGTCTCTTGGAGACCTTATAGAAACCACTAATGATGGTGAAAGCTCTGAAATCGGAGATCTGCTCGATAAAAATGAACGCAATGAACTTATAGACGGAGTAATTAAAGAAAACGAGCAGGACAGAGTTCCGGATATATTTGCAGAAGAGAAAGCAGCTGAAGGGAATGAAGATGAAATGTCAGCACTTCTTTTAGATCCCAAGGAGCAAAAGAAGGCTGAAAAGAAGCGTTTAAAAGAAGAAAAAGCTGCTGCAAAAAAGAAAGCAAAAGAAGAAAAGGCAGCCGCAAAAGCTGCAAAGAAGAATAAAAATTCGTCCGCTGAAGCACAGAATAGTAGTAATGAAGCCGAGGCTGATGATGTTCATGTACCCGCAGCCGAAGATATCGGAAATGATATAGCTGTTCAAGACCCTGACCTTAGCGATGTAGAAGCCCTTTTGGCCGGAGCTGAATTGGCTGCTGCAGGTGATGATGTAAGCTCTGTTGCAGGCGATGATGAAAGTACTGATATTAATGATGCCGTTGCCGATGCCGGAGCTGAGGCGGATAGCCAAGGAACTGAGGATAATACTTCCGAATCTTCAGATGAATTTAATCCTTTTGGCGGAGACATTGATATTTTAAACGATCCTGTTTTAAATGCTATTGCCAACGGCGAGGAAGTTCCCGTAGATGCAAATGCCATTTCCGATGATGAAAATGATGGGCGTGTGCCTATGAATGAGGACAGTATCGGATTTGAATCCGAAAACTCAGGCGGAGATGGATTTGATATTAATCTTGATGCCTTTAATGACAGCTTTGGTGACATTTCCTCAGACTCTGATACGGGATCCGATTCCGGTAATGGAGCAGATGATCAGGCTAAAGCTTCAGGTAATATCAGCAGTGAGTTTCCTGCTTCCGAGGATGGCGGTAAAAAACCGTCTATCTTTGATAAGGTTAAGGGAATTTTTGCTAAAATCACGGGCGCTCTCACAGAGGCCGATGAAGACGATGAGGATGATGAAGCAAATTCTTTAAAACTTTCCGATGAAAACGCTCAAATTCTTGAAGATATGAAGAATGAAGATGGCGGAAAGAAGAAAAAGAAAGATAAAAAGGATAAAAAGGGAGAAGGAGCCGAAGGCGAAGAGGGCGAGGAAAAAAAGCCTAAAAAGGAGAAAAAGCCTAAAAAGGAAAAGCCGAAGAAAGAAAAGCCCGCAGACGAAAAGCCGGCTAAGAAGCTATCAACCAAAAATGTAGCAATGGTAATATTTGCCAGCGCTGTATTTGCTGTTCTTATAATAATACTTGTAAGCTTTGGCGGTACATCCTCGGTTAAAAAGGCCGGCAGGGTTGCATTCAAGAATGAGGATTATCAGGGCTGTTATGAAAATCTGTTTGGTAAGAAACTGAATGAAACCGAAACAATTATGTTCAATCGCTCAGAGTGCATTTTAAGAATCAGACTTTGGCTTAAAGAGTACCAGATGTTTGCCGATGAGGGTAATGAAGTTAAAGCTTTAGACAGTCTTATTCAGTCTATAAACGCTTATCCCGGTTTATATACATCTGCAAGTAATTGGGGATGTCTGGACAAGGTTGAGCCTACTTATCAGGAAATGCTTGCGATTCTTACTACTAAGTATGGTTTAAATACAGATCAGGCTTTTGCTATAGCTGCCGAACCCGATGATGTTGTATATACCAGATATATATATTATATTGCCGGAGGCAATTCTTTTGACGAGGCATACAGTAAAATTAACGGACACTCTATGGGAACGGAGGGCGACGATTCTGCGGCCCGGGGCGAGATGACTGTTATAGAAAGGCCTGACCTTCTTCCTGAGGAAGAAGATTCAGCAAACGGTGGTTTTGTAGAGCCGTAGAGCTGATTAAAACATGATTAAATTTAAATTCTTAATCGAATTTGAAATGTTTATACTTTTTAAAACTCTTAAATAAAGGTTTAATTTATGATTGCTATTGTTGATTACGATGCCGGTAATATTAAAAGCGTTGAAAAAGCTTTGGTATATATCGGCGAAGAAGTTGTACTTACAAGAGATAAAGACACTATTTTAGGCGCTGACGGAGTGGTGCTTCCGGGAGTGGGAGCATTCGGAGAGGCTATGGATAGGCTAAATGCTTACGGGCTTTCCGATGTTTTAAGAGAGGTTGCTAAAAGAAATATTCCTCTTCTTGGGATTTGTCTCGGACAACAGCTTTTGTTTGATGAAAGTGAAGAAACTCCGGGTGTTAAGGGGCTTGGAATATTAAAAGGTAAAATAAAGAGGATTCCCGACACGGGCCTCAAAATCCCGCATATAGGATGGAATAATTTGCAGTTTCCAAACAAGGGCCGACTTTTTGAAGGTATACCCGAAGATTCCTATGTATATTTTGTTCATTCATACTACCTTGAAAGTGATGACCCCAAAATTGTCACTGCCAGCTGTGAATATGGATGCACGGTACAGGCTTCGGTTGAGTGCGGAAATATTTTTGCAACGCAGTTTCATCCGGAAAAAAGCTCTGATACCGGACTGAAGATACTTGAAAACTTTGTAGGGATTGTTAAAAACAAACAGGTATAAGTTATGCACACTAAAAGAGTTATTCCCTGCCTTGATGTCAAAGACGGAAGAGTGGTCAAGGGAGTTAATTTTGTAAATTTAAGAGATGCAGGTGACATTTCGGATGTTTCGAGCGCATACGATAAAGCAGGAGCAGATGAACTTGTCTTTTTGGATATTACAGCATCAAGCGATTCCAGAGATACTCAGCTTGAATGGGTTAGGGAGGTTGCTTCAAGGGTATTTATTCCTTTCACGGTAGGCGGCGGAATCAGAACTGTCGATGATTTTAAAGCAATACTTCGTGAGGGTGCAGATAAGATTGCAGTAAATTCCGCAGCTATAATGAATCCTCAGCTTATCAGTGATGCTGCCGACAAATTTGGTTCACAATGTGTTGTGGTAGCCATTGATGCAAAAAAAAGAGCTGACGGAAGCGGATGGACGGTTTATAAAAACGGCGGAAGAGTTGATATGGGCATTGATGCCATAGAGTGGGCCGAGAAAGCATATAAGCTTGGAGCGGGTGAAATTCTTCTTACAAGTATGGACTGCGATGGCACAAAAAACGGTTATGATATAGAGCTTACAAAGATAATTGCAGACACGGTTAAAATCCCTGTTATAGCTTCGGGCGGAGCAGGAAAGCCTGAGCATTTTTATGATGCTATAGAAGCAGGTGCCGAGGCAGTGCTTGCTGCTTCACTTTTCCACTATAAAGAACTTGAGATAAAAGAAGTAAAAGAGTATTTGAGAAGCAGGGGCGTCAGCGTAAGACTGTAATTAATATATTTGGCTGTTACTATGCCGATGGTTTTAGTTTGCTTTAGGAGTTTTATTTTATGTCAGGCATTGAGAATGATTGGCTAACTGTATATAACGAGGAATTTAAAAAGCCTTATTATAAAGAGTTGTTTGATTTTGTCGGAAAGGAATATGCTTCGGGTCAGGTGTTTCCGCCTGCCGATGAAATATTTTCTGCATTTAATCTTACGCCACTTTCAAAGGTTAAGGTTGTTATAATCGGACAGGATCCCTATCACAATGTAGGGCAGGCGCATGGATTGTCATTTTCCGTAAAACCGGGTATAGATATACCTCCTTCGCTTGTAAATATTTATAAGGAATTGAATTCTGATTTGGGCTGTAAGATTCCAAACAACGGTTATCTTGTTAAATGGGCCGAGCAGGGCGTGCTTATGCTAAATACCGTGCTTACGGTGCGTGCTCATCAGGCTTTTTCTCACAGGGGACATGGCTGGGAAAACTTTACCGATGCCGCAATTAAGGGACTTAATGAACAAAACAGGCCGATAGTCTTTATTTTATGGGGAAAACCGGCCGGAGAAAAAAAGAAGATGCTTAACAATCCCAATCATCTTATCCTGGAGGCACCTCATCCTAGTCCGCTTTCGGCACACAGAGGATTTTTCGGTAGTAAGCCCTTCAGTAAAACCAATGAATTCTTGATTGCCAACGGACTTGAGCCGATTGATTGGCAGATTGAAGATATATAAAATTTCATATAGAAAGGTGAATTTACAATGAAAGCAGCAATTTTAGGTTATGGCAACTTGGGTAAAGGCATAGAGTTTGCAATCAGACAAAATCAGGATGTTGAGCTTTGTGCATTCTTTACCAGAAGAGAGCCTTCATCACTTAAGACAAACACTCCCGGAGTACCTGTTTACAGTGTATCCGATATAGCATCACACAAGGATGAGTTTGACATCTTATTTATCTGCGGAGGAAGCGCTACGGATCTTCCCAAACAGACTCCTGAGTATGCCAAGTATTTTAATGTTATTGACAGTTTTGATACTCATGCAAAGATTCCCGAGCATTTTGCAAATGTTGACAAAGCTGCAAAAGAAAGCGGCCATGTTGCACTTATAAGCTGTGGCTGGGATCCCGGTATGTTTAGCCTAAACAGACTTTATGCAAATTGCATCCTTCCCGACGGAAATGATTATACTTTCTGGGGAAAGGGCGTAAGCCAGGGACATTCAGATGCCATCAGACGTATTGACGGTGTCAAGGACGGCAAACAGTATACAATTCCCATTGAGAGTGCGCTTGCAAAGGTTCGCGCAGGAGAGAATCCTACTCTTACAACAAGAGAAAAGCATTTAAGAGAGTGTTTTGTGGTTGCAGAGGAAGGTGCCGATAAGGCAAGGATTGAGCAGGAAATCAAGACTATGCCCAATTATTTTGATGAATACGATACAACCGTACATTTTATCTCAGAGGAAGAATTAAAGCGTGACCACAGCGGTATTCCTCACGGCGGATTTGTATTCAGAACCGGTGTTACCGGAGAGAATAAAGAGCACAAGCATGTTATTGAGTACAGTTTAAAGCTTGATTCAAACCCTGAATTTACAGCCAGCGTTCTTGTTGCTTATGCAAGAGCGGTTGTACGTATGAAAAATGAGGGAATGAGCGGATGTAAGACTGTATTTGATGTCCCCCCCGCATATCTTTCACCTCTTTCCGGTGAAGAGCTCAGAGCTCATTTACTTTAATTTTTAGGAGATTATGAAAAAATGGAGAAAAAGGCATTTGTTACTAAAGAAATGGTAGAGGATATCGTAAAAAAGTATCCTACACCCTTTCATATTTATGATGAAAAAGGCATCCGTGAAAATGCCAAAGCCCTTAAAGAAGCATTTTCATGGAATAAAGGATATAAGGAGTATTTTGCGGTTAAAGCTACTCCCAACCCCTTTCTCATAAATATTTTACATGAGTACGGCTGCGGTACTGATTGTTCTTCTTATACCGAGCTTATGCTAAGCGATGCGATGGGCCTTAAGGGTGAGGATATCATGTTCTCATCAAACGATACCCCTGCCGAGGAGTTTGAATATGCAGCAAAGCTTGGTGCAACCATCAATCTTGATGATATAACTCATATTGATTTTCTTGAGAAAACCATTGGTTATATACCCGAAACAATCAGTTGTCGTTACAACCCCGGCGGATATTTTTCTATTGCGAACAGCATTATGGACAATCCCGGGGATGCTAAGTACGGATTTACCACCGAGCAGCTTTTTGAAGGATTTAAAATCCTTAAATCAAAGGGCGCAAAAAGATTCGGAATACATGCATTTCTTGCCAGCAATACTGTAACCAATGATTATTATCCCGAACTTGCCAGACAGCTTTTTGAACTTGCCGTAAAGCTTCGCGATGAGACCGGTTGTGATATAAGATTTATCAATCTTTCCGGTGGTATCGGAATTCCTTACAAGCCGGATCAGGAGCCGAACGATATTAAAATTATCGGTGAAAATGTTCACAAGGCATTTGACGAGATACTTGTTCCTGCCGGAATGGGAGATGTTGCAATCTATACCGAGCTTGGCAGATTTATGATGGGACCTTACGGACATCTTGTTACAAAGGCTTTGCATGAAAAGCATACTCACAAGGAGTACATTGGTGTTGATGCATGTGCTGCAAACCTTATGAGACCTGCAATGTATGGCGCATATCATCATATAACCGTACTTGGCAAGGAAAATGCACCCTGCGATCATACTTACGATATTACCGGTTCTCTATGTGAGAATAATGACAAATTTGCTATAGACAGACAACTCCCCAAGATTGATCTTGGAGATTATCTTGTTATCCATGATACCGGTGCGCATGGGTTTGCCATGGGATATAACTACAATGGCAGACTTTGGTCCTCGGAACTTTTACTTAAAGAGGACGGAAGTGTTCAGCTTATAAGAAGGGCGGAGCAACCAAAGGATTATTTTGCTACCTTTGATCCCTTCCCTATTTTCGAAAAGCTGAATAAATAATTTAGTTTATAAAGCGTTGCTTTATAATAGATAATCTAATAAGTGTTAGGAAAGGAGAATTACCATGATTTATCCTGAGTTTTTAAAAGATGGTGCCTGTATAGGATTTCCTGCTCCCTCTTTCGGTGCAAACATTGAACCCTATAAATCCAGATTTACCAAAGCTCTCGAGGTATTTCGAAAAGAAGGTTTCTTACCTCTTCCGGGAACTAACGCTTTTAGGGGTGACGGAATAGGAATAAGCAACACGCCCCACCATTGCGGTGCTGAGCTTACAGCCATGTATCTCGACGGAGATATTGACGGATATATATCAGTCGGCGGTGGTGAGCTCATGTGCGAAATCCTTGAACATGTCGGTTTTGACAGAATAAGGGATTCCAAGGCTAAGTGGTTTATGGGCTATTCCGACAACACCAATTTTACTTTTCTCTTAAACACCATCTGTGACACCGCGTCTATTTACGGACCGTGCGCAGGGGACTTTTGTGCTGATCCCAGACCTAAGTACATTCAGGATGCACTGGATTTAATCACCGGCAAAAAGCTTGAATTTAAATCTTATTTTGAGTGGGAAAAAGAGTCAAAGGTTACAGCAGAGAATCCTTTTGAACCCTTTCATCCGTTAGAGGACAGAGTTCATGCAATTTACAACAATGGATATTTTATTCCGGATGCCAGAGAATCCGATATAGCTTTTTCCGTAACGGGAAGAGTCATAGGCGGATGCATGGATTGTCTTGCTACTTTGGTCGGAACAAAGTTTGACAAGGTAAAGGATTTTAACAAAAAATATGAGAATGACGGTATTATTTGGCTTTTGGAAAGCTGCGATTTAAATGTATTTGCCCAGAGACGTGCTATGTGGCAGATGGATAATGCCGGCTGGTTTGAAAATGTTAAAGCCTTTGTTTTTGGTCGCCCTCTAAACAGCGAAACCATGATGAACCTTGATAAATATGAGGCAGTTCTTGAAGTGGCAAGAAAGAAAAATGTACCAGTCATTATGGATGCTGATTTTGGTCATTACGATCCGATGATGCCCGTTATGATGGGTTCGGTTGCCGAATTTTCCGTTAAAGGCAACGAAATGAGTGTTAAGTACATGATGAAATAGAATTTGATGCAAATCAGATTCCCTAAAAGCGTTGAATAAACTGTAGTAGTAGGATGTGTACTTAATAATTTTACATAAAAAATCCTGTCACCTTTATAGGTGACAGGAACTGCCGGTGGTGGGACTCGAACCCACACGAGGTTGCCCTCAACAGATTTTGAGTCTGCCTCGTCTACCATTCCGACACACCGGCACGACTTAATGATAATAACACAGAGAAGTGATTTTTACAAGGTAAAAATTAATGGAATGTAGAGAGTTTGAAAAATTAATTCCCTCTTTTTTGAATAATTCCCTTGATTATGAAACTATGGAAGAATTCAGAGTTCATATGAATGATTGCAGCGCCTGCAAAGAAGAGCTTAGCATTCAGTTTCTCGTTCAAGAGGGTATGAAACACCTGGAAAAAGGAGACAGCTTCGATTTGGATGAAGAGTTTAGGCTTAGGCTTGAGCAAAGCAGAAAAAAGCATGCCAGAGTCGGTGCTATAATCAGCCTCGGACAGTGGGTGAGCACATTTATTCTTTTTGTTTTGGGTGCAGCGGTAATAGTCATTTTTGGATAGATTAAATGACATTGTTTTATTAACTTACTAAATATATTAATTGGAGTTTTATATGAGCGAAAAGCTTGTTTTAATAGATGGACACAGTATTGCTAACAGAGCATTTTACGGAGTACCGGATTTAACAAATGCATCAGGACTTCATACCAATGCTATTTATGGTTTTTTAAACATTCTGTTTAAAATTCTTGATGAAGAAAATCCCGACTATCTTGTTGTTACTTTTGATGAACATGCACCCACATTCAGACATGAGATGTATGAAGCATACAAGGGAACAAGAAAGCCCATGCCGGAGGAATTAAGACAACAGATTCCGGTACTTAGGGATTTGCTAAACGCTATGAAAGTTTGCGTTGTTTCAAAGCCGGGACTTGAGGCTGATGATATTATGGGAACGCTTGCCAAAAAAGCACAGGCAAACGGAATGGAAGTCAGCCTTGTTTCGGGTGACAGAGACCTTTTGCAGATATCCGATGAACATATTCTTATACGTATTCCCAAGACTTCCTTCGGAAAGACTACCATAAAGGATTATAAGCCTGCCGATGTTTTAGCGGAATGGCAGGTTACGCCCAAGCAGTTTATTGAATTAAAAGCTTTAATGGGTGATACTGCAGATAATATCCCGGGTGTTCCCAAGGTGGGTGAAAAAACCGCAACAGAGCTAATGGTAAATTATGGCTCGATTGACGGTATTTACGAGCATATAGATGAGATTTCAAAAAAGAGTATAAAAGAGTCACTAATCGAGAATAAAGCGTTAGCCGAACTCTCTCTTAAACTTGCAACAATTAAAATTGATTGCGATGTTGAACTGGATAAAGAAGCTGCCGGGGCCGAGGGGTATTTTAATCCCGACAGCTATGAATTCATGAAAAAACTTGAATTTAAAAAGCTACTGGATAGATTTTCCGCTGATGCTGTAAAAGAAAAAACCGAGAATATATCTTTATCGGTGAGTGAATGCGAGAGCGGTAAGGTGTTTGCCGAGGCATTAAGCGGCACTGTAAATGATTTCGGTCTGTTTCTTTTAAAGGATGAGGAATCCCTTAAAGCCGCTTCTTTTTGCATAAAAGAAGGCGAAGCATATAAAGCTTATTATGTAAGTGATCTTATGGGATTTGAGGGGCTTTCCGGTCTTTTAAAAAATGCTCTTGAAAGCTGTAAGGGAAGACTTTATACGCTTGATATAAAGAAAAATTATGACATTATAGATTCCGAAGATACATCAAATTATTTTGATACTTTGATTGGAGCATATCTTATCAATCCTTTAAAAAACGACTACGATGAGGAAAGTATTGCTTCAGAATATCTTGGTCTTACCATTGCCGGCAAAAAAGAAAGATTCGGCAAGAAAAGTGTACCAGAGTCTATTATGACAGATAACAAAGCTGTTATGTCATACTGTGCCGATTGCGCTTATGTTGCTTTGGCCGGAGGCCTTAAAGTATCTGAGAAATTGTCTGAAATGAAAATGGACAGGGTAATGTCCGATATAGAAATGCCTTTAACTTCGGTGCTTTATGATATGGAAAAGACCGGAGTGCTTGTAAGAAGAGATGAGCTTGCAACATACGGAGAAAAATTGGGCGTCAGAATCCTCGAACTTGAAAAAAAGATCAAGGAAGAGTCGGGTGAAGATTTTAATATAAATTCTCCCAAACAGCTTGGAGAGATATTGTTTGAAAAAATGCAGATACCCGGCGGTAAAAAGACCAAAACCGGTTATTCTACTGCGGCTGATGTACTTGAAAAACTTGCACCGGAATATCCTTTTGTAGCAGATATTTTGGAATACAGAGCACTTACAAAGTTAAAGAGTACTTATGCGGACGGACTTGCGGGATATATCGGCCCGGACGGAAGGATACATACCAGCTTTAATCAGACGATAACAGCTACCGGACGTATTAGTTCAACAGATCCCAATCTGCAAAATATTCCGATCAGAACAGAGCTTGGAAGGCAGCTCAGGGGTGTTTTTGTACCTGCCGACGGTTACGTATTTGTAGATGCCGATTATTCTCAGATTGAACTGCGAGTCCTTGCTTCATTATCGGGCGATAAAGAGCTTATAGAGGCATATAAAGAAGATAAAGATATTCACAGAATAACCGCTTCTAAGGTTTTTGGGGTACCTTTTGACGATGTTACGGATCAGATGAGAAGAAATGCCAAAGCGGTTAATTTCGGTATAGTTTACGGCATTTCCTCATTTGGACTAAGCCAGGATTTATCTATCAGTACAAAGGAAGCAAAATCATATATCGAACAGTATTTTAAGACCTATCCTCAGATTAAAGAGTATCTTGATAAGCTTGTAAGCGATGCAAAAGAAAAAGGTTATTCAGAGACATATTTCGGAAGAAGAAGGCCTATCCCCGAGCTTAGTTCATCAAACTTTATGCAGAGGCAGTTTGGCGAGAGAGTCGCTATGAACGCACCTATTCAGGGAACGGCCGCAGATATTATGAAAATTGCAATGTTGCATGCAGCTAAGGCTTTAAAGGATAATAATCTTAAATCCAAAATAATACTTCAGGTTCATGATGAACTTGTTATAGAAACACTTGAAAGTGAAAAAGATAAGGTATGCGATCTGCTTATAGAGGCTATGAAGTCCGCAGCGGATTTGGCGGTTTCGCTTGAGGTGGGCTTAGGTGTCGGTAATAACTGGTTAGAGGCGCATTGATGAGATTTATAGGTGTAACCGGTGGTGTGGGTGCCGGAAAAAGTGAAATTCTTAAGTTTATAAAAAGGCATTATGACTGCAGAATTTATTTTGCGGACAATGTTGCTCATGAGGTTAGAAAACCCGGTACAAAATGTTATAATGCCTTAAGGGAACTTTTGGGAGAAGATGTTGTTTCCGACAGCAAAAAAATGGCATCAAAGCTTTTTTCCGATAAAAGACTTTTAGAAAAGGTAAATGCAATAATTCATCCTGCCGTAAGAGAGTATTTACTTGATGCTTTAAAAGATGCTCGGGCAGAAGGCACAGAGCTTTTCTTTGTAGAGGCAGCGCTTTTGATAGAGGCAGGTTATAAAAGCATTTTAGATGAACTATGGTATGTATATGCCGATCCGTCGGTTAGAGTAAAAAGACTGATGGATAGCAGAGGATACACTAAAGAAAAAGCTATCAGCATTATGGAAAATCAGCTCTCAGATGAAGAGTTTCGCAGTCAGTCAGATTTTATTATAGATAACAGCGGCTCTCTTGATACGGCTTTTGATATGATCAAGAGAAGACTGGAGGGATATAAATGGCAAGAGTAAAAAGCGGATCCGACAATCTGGTTTTTGGACTTGATATCGGTACAAGAAGTATTGTGGGAACCGTCGGTTATTTAGTTAAGGACAAATTTCATGTTGTGGGCCAGTCCATTAAAGAACATGAAACCAGAGCCATGCTCGACGGACAGATTCATGATATCATGAAGGTCGGCTCTACCATAAAGGCTGTAAAAGAAGACCTTGAGAGAAAGCTTGATATTAAGCTCTCTGATGTTTGTATAGCGGCTGCGGGACGTGTTTTAAGGACCGTTACCACAACATCTGAGATTAAATTTGAAGCCGAAAAGGAAATTGACAACGAGGACATCTATAATCTATTGATGGCAGGCGTCGAGCAGGCTTATGCAGATTTCGCAAAAGTAAACGATTCCGATCTTAAGTTTTATTGTGTAGGTTATACACCTATGAGATATTTTATGAACGGATATCAGATCGGTAATCTTGAGGGGCATAAAGCTTCAGCGATTTCCTGTGACCTTATCGCGACATTCCTTCCCGATGATGTTGTGGATGGTCTGTATAAGGCTGTCGGTATTGCAGGACTCCAGGTAGCTAACATGACTTTGGAGCCTATAGCCGCCATTCAGGTTGCTATTCCTGAAAAGTTCCGCATGCTAAATCTTGCTCTTGTGGATGTAGGCGCCGGAACAAGCGATATTTCCATTACGAGCGACGGTACTATTGTTGCATACGGCATGATACCTACAGCGGGAGATTGTCTTACCGATATTATTGTTCAAAATTGCCTTGTTGAGTTTGAAACTGCAGAAATGATAAAACGTGCGGCCGACGGAAAAGAGACTATCGAGTATACCGATATTTTAGGGCTTCCTCAGACGATAGAGCCCGAAAGCGTTCTTGAAATGCTTGATTCTAAGCTTGAAGAAATGACTGATATGGTATGCGAGGAGATAAAGCGTTTAAACGGTGATAAGAGCGTTAGCGCAGTATTTGTAGTCGGTGGCGGCGGTACCGTTCCGGGCTATACCACAAAGCTTGCTAAAAAGCTTGGTATTGTAAAAGAACGTGTTGCTATCCGCGGCAAGGAAGTAATGCAGTCCATAGAGTTTGAAAATGAGGATGCTCATAAGGATTCTCTGATGGTTACTCCTATCGGTATATGCTTATCTTATTATGCTCAGAGCAACAACTTTATTTTTGTAGAGTTTAATTCACAGAGACTTAAGCTTTATGACAATGGAAAGCTTACCGTATCTGACGCTGCAATGCAGGTTTCACTTAGCAATGAGGATCTTTTCCCCAAGAGAGGAAAGGCTCTTACATTTACGGTTAATGATAAGTCCAGAATGGTTCGCGGAGAGCAGGGTGATTCTTGCATTATTAAGCTTAATAATGAACCTGCGGATCTTTATACAAATATAAACAGCGGTGACAGGATTGAAGTTACTCCTTCTACAGCCGGAGATGATGCGAGCGCTACTCTCGGTACACTTAAAGAGATGTCCGAGCCCTTACATGTATCGGTTAACCGGAAAGCGATATCGCTGCCCAGAACCGCTGTTGTTAACGGTAAACTTGAGAACGAATTTTATGATATCAAGGAAGGTGATGAAATTGTTATAGACAATTTCTATACTGTAGAGCAAATATGCAAATTACTTGAAATCGAGGTATCTTCCGATATACTTGTAAACGGTACGCCTTCAAACAAAAACACCAAGGTTTATGAAGATTTTACGGTTGATTTCAATGTTGAAGATATTGTAAATAATACATATGCATCTGACGAAACCGATGGTTATGAAGATGCAGATGAAAATGACCAAGATAATGACCGGGAAAGTGAAACCGCAGATACAGGT
>JAIKXH010000099.1 GCA_024684215.1 Lachnospiraceae bacterium | reverse complement strand
AAGTGCGGGAAATCCAAAATTACCTCCTATAAGCAGGTAGTTGAACACTATGTTTACCAGATTTGAGGTCACGTTGGTTCGCATTGTTATCTTTGTGTTTCCGGCGCCTCTTTGGGCAGAATTGATGCCCATGGATATACAGTTAAAAATAATGCCGCCCATGATAATCCTAAAATACGTGGTCGCCAGATCATGGGTATCTTCATTGGATCCGCAAAATTTAATTACTCCGCCTGCAAATGAAACCAGAATTGTACTGATCACAATAGAAGCAAGTACAATAAAAACCAGTCCGGATATAAGTATTCTGTTTGCGTCTTCTTTTCTGCCTTCACCTTTTCTCCTGGCTACCAGAGCCGACAGTGACACATTAATAGCAAAAAACATGGATAGGCCCATGAGCTTAGGCTGTGTGGTAAGTCCAACAGCAGCCACCTCGTTACTTCCGAGTCCGCTCACCATGTATGAATCTATTAAAGCGACAAAAGCCGCAAAAAAAGATTCTACAACCGCAGGCCATGCCATGTTTATAGTTTCTTTTACAATTTCTTTCCTTAAAGTCAACACTTTTAAACCACTTCCGCAATACAATTATGTAAACTGTGCATCTGAGTTATGTAATTTCCAAAACAAGTTATGTAATCCACAAAACAAGTTATGTAACCCCATGCACAACATTATGTAAACTAATCTATGTTTAGTCTCTTGAGATCGTCTCTCTCCACAGCAATCAGTAACTTACTTTTTTTGGTAAGTTTTTCCTGAGGACTGATAAATTTCCACTTAGAGCCGTCTTCTTTTATAGCTACAACGTTTATTCTGTAATTCTGTCTAAGATTAAGCTCGATAATGTTTTTTCCGATCCATTTATCCTGGGGAATGATCTCTACCATGCAAAGATTTTTGTCCACCTGGAAATAGTCAAATACGGAATCTGAGAAAAGGATTCTTGCAGACTGTAATCCGCTCTCCTCCTCAGGTACTATAACTTTGTCCGCACCTATCTTCATCAAAATTGAGGACATTCTCTGCGAGGAGCTCTTGGCAACGATATGAGGCACATCATGCTCTTTTGCAATAGCTACAGCCATTATGCTGGCTGCAAGATTTCTTCCCATGGCTGTTACGACGATATCCATGCTTTTTAGATCAAGGGAAGCAACATCATCCTCATTTTCAAGGTCAAGACAGGCACCGGCCGTACAAAAACCCGCCATATCATTTACCTTGTCACGGTCTTTATCCACCACGAGCACATCCGCTCCCATATCATACATAGCTTTTGCCAAGCTTATTCCGTAATTTCCGAGTCCCAAAACTGCTATAGATTTTTTCATATTCTCCTCCGCTATCCGATATAAAATTTGCCTTCGGGATATATTATCCTGTTCTCATCACGTCTGTTTCCGGTAAGGAAGATAGCCATGGATATAGGTGCTATCCTGCCCAGGTACATAGCAATTGTCACAATCAGTTTTCCACCTACATTAAGGAGGGACGTCGCTCCTCTGGTAAGTCCCACCGTTGCCGTCGCACTCACTATCTCAAAAAGCGAATCGATGATTCCCAGATGGTTTGTTACTACAAGCAAAACTGTAAGAGCAAGCACTACTGTGATGCTGACACTTACGATAACCGTAGCCTTTCTCATATGTGATGAAGTCACGGTTTTTTTTAATATCTTTGCATCATCTTTTCCGTGAAGAAAAGATGTCACGTTAAGTATTGCCAAGAAAAAGGTTACAGTCTTTACACCGCCCGCCGTTCCTATGGGTGAGCCTCCGATAAACATAAATATATACGCAAATACGCAGGATATGTCTCTAAGGCCCTCCTGGGGGAATGAAGAAAAACCTGCGGTCCTTAACGTAACAGATTCAAAAAAAGCATTCACAATTTTTTGACCCAATCCCATATCTCCAAGTGTCTCGGGATTGTTGTATTCAGTGGCGAAAAAGATAATAAATCCGCAGGCCAAAAGTCCGCCGGTCAGGCACAAAACAAGCTTTGTATGCTCAGAAAATCTCTTTATGATCTGAAACGGATTGTATCTTTTCTTTATACCTAAAACGGTTTTATCCGCTACATCAAACCATAAAACATATCCCAATCCTCCAAGTACAATAAGAAGGATCGTAACCGTCATAATAACAGGATTGTCTCTGTAATCCATCATGCTTCCATTGCCCATTATATCCATTCCGGCATTACAAAAGGCCGAAACCGAATTAAATAAAGAGGCCCATAATCCCTTTGCCACCCCAAACTTGGGTACAAGCTGAGTCGCGTATATTACGGCTCCGGCCAGTTCAACTATAACGGTAGCTTTTATTATCCTAAGTACTAATTTCAAAATACCGGTGGTCTTGTTGACATTAAGCGCATCGCTGAGCATAAGTCTGTCACCAAATGAAAGCTTTTTCTGAGTAGCCATCATTATCAAAGTGACTACGGTGATTATTCCAAGGCCGCCGATTTGAATCAGTATCAATATAACTATCTGTCCAAACAAGCTCCAATATGTGGCTGTATCCAAAACAGTAAGTCCCGTCACGCATACCGATGTAGCTGCAGAAAAAAGTGCATCCACAAAAGGTGTCCATTGCAGCGCTACGGAAGATATAGGGAGCATAAGGAGTATCGTCCCTATAACTATTGCCGAAAGGAAACTCAGAGGAATCATCTGTACGGATGTAAATAAATGTTTTTTCATGTTAAATATCCCTCATATATTTTACTCAACCTTTATAATTATAGCTTTATGGAAAAAATTTGTATATTAAAATAAATCAAATGAATATAAAAAAAGGCTATTTAGCTAAAATAATTTGATATTTTTGGAGAATAATTATGTATAAATTTTCTGACAAATTAGCTAAAATTAAAAAGCAATGTAAATTAATAAGGAGGAAACTATATGGCACAAAACAGATACTCAGGTACCAAGACAGAAAAAAACCTGTGGGAAGCATTCGCAGGCGAATCGCAAGCCAGAAATAAATACACCTACTTTGCATCGGTTGCAAAAAAAGCAGGTTATGAACAGATTGCAGCTATGTTCTTAAAGACCGCCGACAATGAAAAGGAGCACGCAAAACTTTGGTTTAAGGCTCTCGGCGAACTTGGAGATACCCCCGAAAACCTCTTGCATGCAGCAGAAGGTGAAAACGCAGAATGGACCGATATGTATGAGCGAATGGCAAAAGATGCCGAGGAAGAAGGCTTCCACGAGCTCGCTAAGCAGTTCAGAGGCGTTGCAGCCATAGAAAAGCTTCATGAGGAGCGCTATCGTGCTCTCCTGCACAATGTTGAAGCTATGGAAGTATTTAAAAAGAGTGGCGTAACCATGTGGGAATGCCGCAACTGCGGACACGTAGTTGTAGGCCTCGAAGCTCCCGAAGTTTGCCCCGTTTGCTTCCATCCCCAGAGCTTCTTCGAAGTCCACGCGGAGAATTACTAGCGACGTGAGCTGCGTATTTTGCAGCCACGTGAAAAGCGAGATGTATTAACGAGCTTTTCATACGGAGTATCGCGACGCAATGTGCTGTCTTTTAGCACATGCGGAAAGTATAGCTCTATCGCCTACTAAGTGCGACGTGAGCTGCGTACTTTGTAGCGACGTGAGCTGCGTACTTTGCAACCACGTGAAAAGCGAGATGCTTTAATTGTAAACTCTATTTTAGAAAAGGAGAATCCTATGAAGATTTTTAAGTGTGATACCTGTGGAACTATCGTTGATGAACTATTTAAGGGCGGATGTGACCCTTCATGCTGCGGAAAGCCCATGACCGAGCTTATCCCCGGAACCAGTGACGGAGCTACCGAAAAGCACGTTCCTGTTGTTACCTGTGACGGTAACAAGGTTTGCGTCGTAGTAGGAAGTGTTGAACATCCTATGCTCGATGCACACTTTATCCAGTGGATCGCTATCGAAACCACTAACGGTGTTCAGAGAAAGTTCTTAAAGCCCGGCGAAGCACCTAAGGCAGAGTTTTTACTTGCCGACGGTGAAGAGCTTGTAGCAGCTTACGAGTACTGCAATCTCCACGGACTTTGGAAGGCTTGATTAATTTAAACCACCAAAAAGGGCGCTCACGTGAGCACCCTTTTTTTTATGCGTTGATATTTGTTTAAAGAGCTTATTACAAAGCCTGAATTAACATGGATGAATTACAAATCCGGCATTACAAAGCCTTTCTTCCAAGAAGTTCTTCGTAAGTAACATAAACCTCAATAAATCCTGAAGCAAAAGGTCCAAGAAGATAAGGAGCATAAACGACGTATAGACCTTCTTCATCAAATCTTACCGGAGTATCAAGCTCCGTACTGTTTACTACCGTCTCTTTAGCGGATGCGGCATCCACAGCAAACATGCCCTTGGTATACTCTGCCTCATCATCATAATCTCTTGCAACTATATCGCCTACAAGCTCCGCGAAATCTGCATCAGAGCCGCTATAGAAATCTGAAAGCTTTTTCTCCTCACCGGTGGTTAAATCAAAGATCCGACTCTCCTTAGAAGGCATGCCGTGTACCCCGCCGCCGTACCAATATCCGGTCATATCAACAGTTAGATACTTGTCGCCTATAAATCTAACATCGGATACTCTGCTTTCATTAGTCTGCAAATATATATCGGGATTTTGCTGATGCTCCTCACACTCTTCATCGGAAATCTCCTGAGTTACCACGCTTTCATCAGAATCATATACTTCTAATTTCCTATTGATCTCATCAGCATAATCAGAATACTTTGAATCAAGTACGAATGTCTCTACATATTCCTTTACCAAAGGAGTTCCGCACTTCTCACATTTTTCGGTATTTGATTCATAAATAACATTACCGTATTTAAGAGGTACTATTTCCTTATCCGGGCAATAAATATCGGTGTAAGATGCTCCTGACTCATCGTAATTAACTCTTACCCACTTTAATACTCTATCCATAAGATCTATAAAGTAAATCTGATTATCTATAATCGTAAATCCCTGAACCCCTGGATTGTAACTTACTCCGGGGGCATTTCTGGTCTCATAGATCATACTTGCCTGAGAACTCTCAAGATCATAAGCATAAAAATGATTGTTTATTATTCCGTACTCTTCGCTTAAATCTTTATAATAGTAGAGCTTACCGTTTGAAACACATAAAGCATTTGCACCCTCGGTTTCGGGGATAATCTCCGCATCATTATCCACAATACTGTATCTGCAGATAGCTTCTCTTTCATCGTAAGGGACATTGCTCTTAAAAAATACATTTTCCTTATCATATCCAAATATCTGAATATAATACTCAAATGTATAATCCACTAATTTTGCATTACCCTCACTGTCAATCAGACAAATATTATTCTCCGCTAAAGATACCAAGTGTCCGTACTCATCCATATCTCTTGTAAAGCATCTCATGGACGGACTGTAGCGATACACATTATCGGAATTTGTAAAGAAATAGTACCCGTCTGCTTTTTCAAAAATCTCATTGATAGGGGTATCTTCCTCTGTGTATACGGAAGTCTCTTTATTTTTTGAAAACGCCTGCTCTCTGTATCTTATTCTTCCATCATCACTGTTATAATCATAGGTTGCTATATATATCTTGTCATTGTACGCGTCAAGTGCGGCAAGGGTCTGTTCATACCCCATACCGTAAACAAGTGTTGAATTTCCGGACTCCACATTGTATGCCATGATATCATAGCACCACATGTTATTATCCTCTACATAACTGCACTTAAAAAATATATCTCCGTCGTAATATTCCAGAGGAATCAGAGAAGTATATTCTCCTAAAGTGAGATCTGTATTAAGTAAATCTTCCGTGTTGCACTCTGCAATCTTATTACCTTTTATGTCAGTCACATACACATTTTCACTTCCGCCGTTGTAAAGCACAAAGCCTTCGGGAGATTCCTCGGGTTCAGGTTCAGTGACTTCGGGTTCGGGCTCGGGTTCAGTGTTTACAACTTCCTCAGGCTCAGTAACCTCAGCTACAGGTTCCTCGGTCTCATCTTTTTGATTTACAGGACCGGAGGGGGTAACGTTTTTCGAACAACCTGCAAGGCTTGAAGCCGCTAATCCGAGTGCCAAAATAATACTCAAAACTTTTCTTTTCATATCTTTCTCCCAAATTTTTAAATTCAGATAAATATATATATGATTAAAACAGCAAATCTTAAAAAAACAGAGAATGATTCATAACCATCCTCTGTTATTTTATCTTTTTATTTAATTTGTAGCAACCTTATTTGGTAAAAGCCTATTCATATTACTTTGTGAGAAGCATCATAATCTCGTTGCTTCTTGAAACGAACTCAGCCATCTCTTCGGGTGAAAGAGGAGCCTGCTGTATTTTAGCAAGATCGTAGAGCTGTTTGCAGATAGTTGATGCATTTTCACTGTCCTTATTTGCGGTTACATACTCTACAAGAGGATGGTTTGCATTAAGTACAAGTGTCTCACCTTCAGCACCCATATCTCCCATAGGCATACCGCCTATAGCATACATCTTCATCATATCCTGCATACGGCGTGTCTGCTCTGAAAGAGTAAGTACGGAGGCAACCTTTTTATTTTTAAGCTTTTCAATCTTAACGGCAAGCTGCTCTTTCTTGAGAGCCTTCTTCATAATCTCGCCGATCTCCTTGGCCTGCTCCTCGAATTCCTTCTCGGCCTTCTTAGAGGTCTTTGACTTCATGGCCTCGCTTACATCAGCGTCGATACGCTGGAAGTGTACTCCCTCGTTCTTTGACTCAAGCTGCTGGATGAAAGGCTGGTCGATATTGTGGGTAAGGATGACAGCATCCATCTTTGCAGCCTTGAACATCGCAATATATGAACCCTGCTGCTTCTCGTCGGTAACGTAGTAGATGGTCTTTTCCTTCTTTTCTTCCTTATCCTCGCCTTCTTCGGCGCTCTCGCTGTTATCAGCGCCCTCAGAAACCACCTCGGCCTCAACCTTATTTCCGTTTTCATCTACAGCCGAAGCATCCTTGTTTTCGCCTTCCTCATCGGTATCAATGGGCTTAACCTCAAGACACTCGGGGAGAGTTAAATACTTTCCGTCGAGGTTCTTAAAGAGGATGTAGTCGTTCATCTTCTCGCAGAATTTGTCGTCCTTTAAGCAGCCGTACTTGATGAAGGGAGCGATATCATCCCAGTACTTGTCGTACTCTTCCTTCTCGGTCTTGCACATTCCTGAAAGCTTATCGGCAACCTTTTTGCTGATATAGTCGGAAATCTTTGTAACAAAGCCGTCGTTCTGAAGTGCACTACGAGATACATTAAGAGGAATATCGGGGCAATCGATAACACCCTTAAGAAGCATCAAAAACTCAGGGATAACTTCCTTGATATTGTCGGCAACGAATACCTGGTTATTGTAAAGCTTAATGGTTCCCTCGATGGATTCGTACTCCATGTTGATCTTGGGGAAGTAAAGGATACCCTTTAAGTTGAAAGGATAGTCCATATTAAGGTGGATCCAGAAAAGCGGCTCCTTATAATCGTGGAATACAGTGCGGTAAAAATCAAGGTATTCCTCCTTGGTACACTCTGAGGGAGTCTTGGTCCAAAGTGGAGTTGTATCATTTAAAAGCTCGGGGCGCTTAACGATTTTAAGCTTCTCTTCACCCTCTTTTTCCTCAGTTCCGTCGTCCTTTTTCTTGACGGTAGGATGAATCTCCTCAAGTACGGTATCGGTATCAAGCTTCTCCTCAAGCTTGATAATTGAAGTTTCCTTGGTATCCTTCTGTGAGAGATAAATCTCGAAGGGCATGAAGGAACAGTACTTCTTTAATACTTCCTGTGCTCTGTAATAGTTACAAAACTCCAGGCAGTCCTCATTGATAAATAGAGTAATCTTGGTTCCTACCTGATCGTAGTCACCTTCCTCCATTGAAAACTCTGTACCGCCGTCACATTCCCAGTGTACGGGCTTTGCATCCTTCTGATAAGAAAGGGTGTCGATATGAACCTCATCAGCCACCATGAAAGCTGAGTAAAATCCGAGTCCGAAATGTCCGATGATCTGGTCAGAACTACTCTTGTCCTTGTACTTAGCGATAAAATCAGTAGCGCCGGAGAAAGCAATCTGGTTAATGTACTCATCAACCTCGTCCTCAGTCATACCGAGACCGTTATCGATAAATGTAAGTGTCTTTTTCTCGGGATCGGTTACAACCTGAATCTTTCCCTTGTAACCATCAGGTAATGTGTACTCGCCCATCATATCGAGCTTCTTTAATTTTGTAATAGCATCGCAGCCGTTTGAAACGAGCTCACGATAAAAAATATCGTGGTCTGAATAGAGCCACTTTTTGATAACGGGAAAAATATTCTCGCTTGTGATTGATAATGAACCGCTTTTTGCCATTTTAGTGCCTTCTTTCTTATAAATTTGAATCGGCATTATGTAAACCAATTCGAAATATTTAAAAATAATGCAGGTCGTTTTCTGCCTACAAATGCTATTTTAATAATCCTAAAATAAGAAGTCAAGAGAAAATTAGCACTCAAATTAAAAGAGTGCTAACAAAAGGCAAAAAATAACCCCGCAAGCCACTGTTACCAACGGTTTGCGGGATTTGTTAAACTTTTATAAACTATACTTTTACATAAGGCGGATAATAAGGCTCTCTGCCATCTGCAGTTTCGTTTCCGGATAAAAGCACCGCGGGCTCTCTTTCCATGATTGCCTTGCAGTAGTCCTTGCTGTCAGTCAGCTTTCTCGTAAAAGCCATTCCGCCATAGATTAGATTAACGGAGTGGATATCGGAACCGGCGGTTTCCGGCTTATCATGCTCTGCCGCATACGCCTTTGCTTTATCGTCCCACTCCGGCACATTGTGAGACTTGCTAATAATACAGCTGTGTGTGGCATTTACAGTCTCAACCGCATCGATTAAATCAGGGAAAAGCCTGGTTTCGGGAATATAGGGCTCCTCGCGATACGGATGACAATGAACCACCATTCCTCCCGCAGCATGCACGAGCTCAAGCTGTTCTGCTATGGTGCAGTCCTTTACTTCGGGGTGAGAAAGCAGCCATTCTTTAGAAAGACCGTTTATTAAAAACTCGGTTCCCTTATAGCATGACTCCCAACCAAAAAATACCTGTAAGCCTATTTTGTCCCCTTCCTTTTTTGCATCCTCGTAGCCCTTACAAAAGCCCTCTACCCAGTCACTCCAGGGAAGGGACCTGTCTACGCAGGTATTACCGTAGAAAAAGTGATCCGTTACAATTATGCCTGTATATCCTGCCTTCTTACACGCTCTTGCCATCTCCGCTCCGGTGTTGTGACCGCAGGCCGAAGCCTGGTTTGTATGGAGATGAGTCTCATACGCGTACTTATAACCATCGGGTAAAACCAGTTGCAAACCTACTTTGTCCAACTCTTCTGACATTTCTTCCTCCTCATATATCTTTTATTATTTCTCCCACTGAGATAAACGCTCCGCGAGGATATATATTATCATTTTACTTTGTATATCCTAAAGTCTCCGCTTTGATCTATAAGCTCAAACTCTGTCTCATCGGTCGAAAGAAGGGACAGATCGTTTGTCGAAAGTACGTAGTCGACATCAAACAATTTAATCTTTTCGCCCTTTAGATGTACGCTCAGCAGATCGTTGAAATCAAGCCAGTACGTTCCATACTGATTGTCCTCTTCTTCGAGTTCAAATTTTATATGAGCATATCTGTTGTAGTTCAGACTTTGACTATGATTATCGTCGAGTATATACCATCTTTCATTATTGGGATAGATCTGTGTACTGTTAATGCACCTTGCTCCCTGTGCAATAAGATAATTGGCGACGCTCACTTCCGTATTGTCGGTAACCCATATTCCTTCCGGATCATCCTTTACCAATTCTCCTACCTTTTCCGAAAGGTCAGATTCAAATAGCCTTCCAAGCCTAAACTGAATAGGATTTACCGGCATTGAGGCAAAGAGACACAAAACGATTAATAACGTGCAAAAAGGAATATAGTATTTTTTTATATTAAGAACAAGAAATACTATAGCAAATGCCACTACTGCTATAACCAATATCATTTTCTTTGAAACATAAATTGAATACGCCCACCTTGAAGTAAATACCGCAAAAACAGCATAAATCCCTGCCAGCACAATACTTACAAATGTTTTTAAAGATACAGTTTCCTCCGATAGCCCTCTTATCAGAAAAATAACATTTATCAGGCCGATTGCAGCCATTGCTCTTCCCTGCGTTGACTTTCCGAGCAGGGTAATCTTTGCAAGCCATTCAGGTATACCTACTATGCAATAGAAAGATATCAACATATATACCGCCAATAACATAATAGTTAAGAAATCAGCTTTCTTTTTCCTGATCATATTAAATACGGCTATTATTATCCCAATAGGAAAAAGGTCAATGAAAACAGCCATTTCACAAGGATTGCTGTTAATAATCCCTCCCTTGTACGGAAAGAATATGTTTCCCCACTGTGAAAAGTACTTGTATAGTTCTCCCCCGCCAACGCTTATACGCTTTCCCGGATAATCACTGCCAAGTATGGCCACTACCGTATCCCATGATCTGTATAAAACAAATCCAAGAGAAGCTCCTACAAATATAACCATAAGAGCAATAGAAACATAATCAAAAACCTTCAATTTCTTAAGTCTTGATCTGTCTCTGATCAATACCCAAACCGCCAAAGCCACATAAACATATGCAAGCGGCACCATATCCGCAGGATAGAAAGTCATTGCATATCCGCCTATACACATATACAGTCCTGCCAGACATAATAGTTTTACAACCTTTTTTTCGGCATCAAGATATTTATCAATCAGTAATACGGCAAAAGCTCCGAATACAAGCATCTCTACAAGTCCATTGATTGCAAACCACCACTGAATAACCGGTGAAAAAGCTACCGCAATCATACCTGCAGCCGACAAAAGCTTTTTATTCTTTGTTAAAAGCATAAAAAACTCAAAGTATACAAGACAAAGAGCAACTATCCTAGAACTCCAGAAAAATGCCAATCCGTATTCCGTTCCAAACAAAACAAATCCATTTAAAAACGGACGAAAGATCATACCGAAAAAGTCCCTTACCGGCTGTCCATATATAATAAACACGTCTGTCGCTGTTCCTCTCAGCAGATAGTTTATACGTGAATAGGGGTTTTCTCCATAGGACTGTGAGATATTCATGGGTGTATATGTTGCCCACTCATCGCTTCTTATCGCTCTCGGAATTCCAAAAATCAAATCCTTATAGCTACGGCCGATAACATTGTTATATATAGTTATTGATGAACCACTGAGTCTAAGTAATGTAAACAAAACTATGATTCCTGCACCTATCAGAAATCTGTATTTGTACACAAACTTTAAGAACTGCTCCCTTTTGTTTGATATAATAACGCTGACAAAAAGGAAAACCGTAAGAAAAAATAGAAATCGAATTACATAAGCGAATTCGGTAAGACCATAATTTTCCGTACCCTCTTTAAGTATTTCAAAAAAACTGAAAAAGCGAAAATTATTCCCCTTAAAAACATCTCCGAGTATTATATTTTTGTACAATTTATCTGAAAGATCCGTATATATACCGGTGGTGAGCATTGCAAAAAACACATCCGCAATAATCACAAAAACGGTCAGTATATTTCCTCTGAATTTCTGCTTAGCATTCATATAAATAACTCTCTCCGAATTTTTTTATCCGTTATAATATACACCACTTCCTAAATTATTACAATTTACAGCTGATTAACATGCCTTCTGAAAAATGTTAATTAACATGTTTTCTGAAAAACTCAGTCTGGGCATCGTTAGCCTTTTTACCCTCCTCAAGTCTCATATTGCAATGAAAAACGTGAGCGATTTCTTTGGCCTCCTTACTGCCGTATATCTTGCATTCTACCTCTATACCTTTTCCTTTAAGAAAATCCGCCATGGGCATGCATTCGCTAACCAAGAAATCATTATAACTCGAAAAAATATATGTCGGAGGATAATTTTTATCAATATTGCTGTGAAGCTCAACCCTCGGGTCTGAAATGAGCTTTTCATCACCGAGATAATCCATCATAAGCTCATTATCTTTCTCGGAATGAGCTCTTTCAGGCATCTTGTACATGCCACAGGCAAGACCGATTGCCCTTAATTTCACTCCGTCCGGGGCTTTAAGACCAAACAGTTTTGCATAACCGGGATTTGTAAAAACGCATGCAAACTGGCTTGTTATTTGTGCACCGGCTGAATCTCCCACAATAAAAAGATTTGTCTTGTCCAAACCGTATTTGTCCGAATTCTCATCGATCCAATTCATAACAGCCATAGCGTCTTCTATGGGCGCAGGAAAATGATTCTCGGGAGCAAGCCTGTAATTAAAATTCACTACAGCAAAGCCTCTTTCCGCGAGGTTCATGCAGTAAAATCTATAGAGTTCCTTGTCACCGTAAAAGTATCCGCCGCCATGGATATTAACGATAATCGGAAATCCTTTTTCGGTTGCTGTGCTACCCTTATCCTTTGGAACATATATATCCAGTAAATTCTGCTTGCCGTATGGTCCGTATGAAATGTCTCTAAACTTGTCGAGGCTCTCCGGCTCCTTAAGCCCTGCATCCCTTTTCGCATCGCTCTGCGCCCACGCCTTACGCATGGCATTAACCCGTTCTAAGCTTTTATTATCAGAATTCCCCATGTTGTCTCCTTCTCCGGATATTAAGCTTTATTCCGCCGTCTATGGTCCGGACATAAGTTCCTGTCTTTCTTATATTTATTTGATAACTATAGGTGCGGGCGCCACAATACTTATTTTAGAGCGATAGATGGAGCGCTTAGCCGAAGATGCGTTGCGAAAACGGTCCCGACGATATTGTTTGAGCAGCTCGCCCTGATGAGGCGAGCGTCGCGAGTTGTAGTCGGGCGTTTTTGCACTTAGCAACGCATCGCAGGATAAGTTCTTGCGTAATCGTGCTATAAAATAAGTATTGTGACACTCGTGCCTAAGTTTACAGTTTATACAAAGAAAGTCCGGAACTTAGTCCGGACTTTCATGCGTCAATATTTTATCCGAGAACTACAACAACGTCATTCTTATCCTTAAGCTTAGAAGCAGGGATAAGGTCGCCGCTAAGTGCTTCTCCGTTGAGAGTAAGTGACTTAACGCCGCTTGATACGTGGTTAGGGTTCTCAACCTTGATAGAGATATGGCTTCCGCGGAAGTTCTTCTCCATCTTCATGCCGTCCCACTCGTGAGGAATTGAAGGTGATACCACAAGTCCTTCGGGAGTAGGTCTCATACCGCAGATACCTTCAACGCATCCAACCATTACGGTTGAACCGGTACCGGTGAGCCAATGAACATGAGCTCTTCCTGCGAAAGGTGAGCGCTTTGACTCAACAAACTGTCCGTGAACATAGGGCTCGATCACACGGATCTCAGCCTTGTCATTCATGGAAGCGGGTGAGCTCTCAAGGAAGTACTCAAATGCTCTGTCTCCGTCGCCCATAAGGGACTCGGCAAGGATAAGCCATCCCTGTGACTGAGAGAAGATACCGCCGTTTTCCTTGGTATCGGGGTTGAAGATGTGCATAAGCGCACCGTCAAAGTAATGCTCTACATAAGGGGGCTCGAGAAGCTTTACGCCGTAAGGTGTATTTAAGATATCATGAACGGAATCCATGGACTTCTTAGCCTGATCGTCTGATGCAAAGCCTGAGATAACTGCCCAGCTCTGAGGATTGAGCCACATATTTGCCTCGGGATCTTTCTTGGCTCCGACGATAACGCCGTTGTCTCTGATACCGCGGATGAATCTGTCCTCGTCCCAGCACTTTGAAAGGGTCTCGCCGAGCTTTGACTTAATATCTTCGAGATACTTGATATAGTCGGTATCATTTCTGTCACCTGCAATCTCAAGCATCATATTGATAGCATAATAGAGCTGGAATGCAACGAAGGTTGACTCACCCTTTGCACCCATTCTGAGGCAGTCGTTCCAGTCCGCATGAAGTCCTGCGGGCATGTTGTGATCACCCATATGATTCATGGAAAACTCAATAGCCTTCTTTAAGTGATCGTATACGGTATCCTCTCCGCCGTTTGCATAGAGGATCTTCTCGTCGAGGAAGGCAATGTTTCCGCTCTCTGCGATGTACTTATATACAGTGGGGAAGAGCCAAAGAGCATCGTCTGCACGATATGAAGGATGTCCTGTCATCTTTACCCACTCGGGATCGTCGGGTGTGCCGGAATTGCCGGGCACGAAATCGAATACTACAAGGGGAAGACCTGCTCCGTTGTTAACCTGTGCGGAGATCATAAAGCGGATCTTTTCGAGAGCCATCTCGGGATCCATGTGGATGATACCCTGGATATCCTGAACGGTGTCACGATATCCGTATCCGTTTCTCTCTCCACAGTAGATAAGAGATGCGGCTCTTGACCAAGTAAATGTGATAAAGCACTGATATGCATTCCATACGTTGATCATGTTGTTGAACTCATCGGAAGGAGTCTCAACCATGAAATTCTCAAGCTTTGCATGCCAGTATTTCTTAAGTTCGTCTACTTCCTTTGCAACTACGGAAGCATCCTCATATTTCTTTAAGAGCTCATTTGCCTCGGCATTGTTTTTCTGACCGAAGACATAGGTAAGAACCTTGCTCTCTCCGGGTGCAAGCTCTATATCTGACTGAAGCGCACCACAGCAGTTAGCATTGTAGTTGAGAGTTCCGTCGCACTTTCCGCTCTCTACGGCGATAGGATTTGAATATGTTCTGTAAGGTCCGATGAAGCTGTCAAGGTTTCCGTTGTAAGCATCTACCTTTGCTCCGGCAAGGCCGAAGAAACGCTCCTTATGGTTGGATCCTGTAGCATCCTTTCCGGAGTTTTCGTTTATATGCTCTAAGATCTTGTTTCCTTCAAAAGATGTTCTGGTTATGAACAAAGTGTACTGAAGATTAACCTGGTCCTGGTTGTAATTGCTCTCGTTGGTAAACTCGATAAATCCGTATACGGAAAGCTTTCTGGGCTTATCGGAAGTATTTGTGACTTTACAGCTCCATACTTCATAAGTAGCATCCTGAGGCACATAATATGTTGTCTCGGAATTAATTCCCGCATAATCGGTTGTAATGACAGTATATGCTGTGCCGTGACGGCAAACATTCTTGTATGAATCAAGAGGCTTTCCTACCGGCTGCCATGTGGCTGACCAATAATCCTTGTTTTCATTGTCACGGATGTAGATATAACGTCCGGGAAGTGCCATCTGTGAATTGAAACGATATCTGGAAATACGTCCGTTCGCACCACTCTGTACGAAGCTGTATCCTCCTGCGTTGTTTGAAATGATTGCACCGTAAGCAGGCGATCCAAGATAGTTACACCAGGGTGCAGGTGTGTCAGGACGAGTAATAACATACTCTTTTGCGGCAAGGTCAAAATGTCCGTACTGCATGTAAAAATCCTCCTCAAAATATAGTCTCTGATTTTTGTGTAGACATCCTTTGCCCATATTTAAAAGAATTCACCCCAATATACGGCAAACCCACTATTTGGCATACAGGTGTCTACAGGTCGCATAATCACATTGTATTATCTATATTCCATATTTACAAGTGGCATAAAACACAAAAAATCTAACAATATTTCACAAATGCCAAAAATACACTTATGAAATATTGAAAGATTTCTCGTGAATAACTCTTATTGCTGATTTAGACTGTCTATTGATGCTCTGAGATCAGCTTCTTCTTTTTTAAGATCATCCAGCTTTTTTTTGGCATCATTTAGCATATCGTCAATAACCGCACCGGTATTTTTACCGTTATTCTCTGAAGATGCCTTAGCGTTTGATTTTCCTTTTACGGATGCACCGTTTTTTTCAGACAGTGCATTTGCGGCGATCACTCCTGCGGCTGCACCTGCTGCTCCTCCGACGATTCCTGCGGTCACAGAGCCGGCAACGCCTCCGGAAACCGCTCCGGTTACCCCGCCTATCGCTGCGCTTTCAATTCCTTCCGCTATGGCATCCGCCTGCATAGCGTCAAGGTCTACATCTCCGGTGGGCGTAATTTCGTCCGGAATATTAACAGAAGGCTGCTCTAATCCTACATCTGTAGCGCTAACCGGCTCTGCTGCACTTACGGTTGAAGCTGCGCTTACGGGCTCTGCGGCACTTACCGTCTGAGCTGCGCTTACAGGCTCTGCTGCCTGTGTGGCGGCAGTATCGCCGCCGGTGCCGTAATTATTTATAACATAATTATTTGTCACGTTATTGTTTGTGACATTTATGTTTTGAGTACCGCTGTTAGCTCCGGAAACCTGCACGGGATTTCCGTAAAAGTCCGTCTTGTGTGCTTTAAAATCCGATACGGTGCTCACATTTTTAGTCTCTACTTCCTTGTAGCTGCTGACAGCTGTACTTAAGGCATCCAAAAGTGCCTCAAGCGTAAACGCACGCACCTCCAATAGCTCCGCCATCTTTGAAAGCTGCTTTCTGGTCTCATCAAACATTTTATCGTCGCCGATGGATTTTGAAGCTGTTCTTACTGTGCCTGCCACCTCTTTTATATTTTTTATGGCTTTGGTATATACGGTTTTCTGGTTTTCAAGCTCGCTGACCGATATTTTTACAGATGCCATAAGCACCTCCCCTTACTTAAGCTCGATCTTGAGCTTGTTAGCCTCATTTGTAACCTTTTTCTCGTTGGTATCATATACCGCGGCGCTTTCAGAAAGCGTAGTAGCATATTTATCTACGATTTTAAGCACCTCTTCGCACTTAACCATTATCGAATCAAATTTGGTGTAGAATTCCGATGCTGCCTGACCGCTCCAAGTGCTCTTTAATCCCTTCACCGTGGTCTTGCACTGTGAAAGGTAATTAAACATTTTCTGATATTCTCCCTTTATATCTGCGGAGTATTTCTTTAATTCCGTGGTATCGACTTTAATCTGCTCTGTAGCCATATCTATCCTCCTTAACCCTTTGCAAGATGCTTTCCGATAACATCCATAGCCTTGTCGTCTGCTTTCTGATAGTTCTCCGAAATCTGTTGTAAGGTAGCACCCATCTGTGATGTTATCTTAACCAGTTCGTCGAAATTGGCTACATCATCATTATAGGACTGAATATATGTCTTGGCAGCCTCACTGCTCCATATGGAAGAAACCTTCTTGATATCCTCATCCATCTTCATAACCTGCTGATTGATCTTTGCGGAAAGTTCAGCGAGTTCGCTGCCGGCTTTCTTTAATTTAACCGCGTTTACCTGTTGTTTTGCCATCTAATAAACCTCCTACCTTTTTACCTTTGTTTTTGCCGTTTTATCGGCATTTTCTATCCTCTGTGCCGCTTTCTCCAAAAATACGGCAATCTCTTTAATGTCCTCTGCGTTTGCTTTTAAGAGTGATTCTATCTCGTCCACCGACTTTACGTAAGAAGTCGCAGCTTCACCGGTCCAGGCCGTTTTAAGCTTCTCATTCGACTCCTCTAAGGGCTTTACGGCTTCCTTTTGAAGCTTATATGAAGCCTCCTTTAATTGCTGTGCCTGTTTTTTTACTTTAGTTACATTGATATTGATATTTGCCATCAGCGCAGCCCTCCGAATTTAAGCTTGCTTGCGGAGGATACCGTCTTTATTTCCGCCTCCTCATAGATACCTGCAAGCTCTTTTAAAACAGTTTCATAGCTGCTTAAGGTTTTGATTATGTCCGATGAACTGCTCTTTAGCTGTTTAGTAACTGCTGACAATTCGTCTGCGGCATCACCCTCGTTTGACTCAAGCATTTTTCTGAAAACCGCATTTACGGAATCGACCGCTCCTACAATACCTTTTTTTGCTTTTTCCACACCTGCCGCGGCATCTATGAGTCGGCCGGTGTCAACTTTATTTATATCTCCTGCCATTTCTCCTCCTATCCGCGAGCTTTCCTTGCTTTTTCAATCTTTAATCTGAGCTCTTCTTCGGTTCTTCTCTGGTACTCGGCCATCTGTCTAAGCCCGGTAGAGACCTCGGCGTACTGTGATACCATCTCGTAAAGTGCTTTCATATCCTGCTCATAATTAGTGAAAAACTTATCCTTTACATCACTGCTCCAGGTGGTGTTTAAGTCTTCGATGATAAGCCTGAAATTGTCGATGTATTTTTGTATCTCACCAACCGAGCTTTCCACCTTATCGGCACAGGTTTCGAGTGCATCGGGATCCATTGATATTCTGTCCTGACTCAAATCGCACCTCCTAAACTATAACCAGTCGCGAACCGCTGGTTATTCCCACCTTGTGAAAGCTTTCGCCGTCCTCTATCAGTCCTTCAAGTTCTACCGAGCATACAGCGACATCTTCTTTACCGTTAAAAACGTCATATCCCTCAAACTCGGTTATGGATGACATTATCATTTTTTTTGCGGCGACTACCTTCATTCTGTCATCCACCTGAAACTCATAAGACTTTGCGTTTCCGGGGATTCTCACCTCTATGCTGATCTTACTCATTGTCTCCCTCCTTTACAAAGGGCGTCATCACCTCACATGAATCGCCTTCTAAAACCGTTAATGCAGAGCCTGCGGGAGTCTTTTTGAAAATGCCTTCCTTAAACTCAAAAATTCCCTGGGCATCGGTCTCACCTCCAAGATGAATTCCGAGATTCATATCGCAGGCCTTTCTGAACGCCCCGTACTGATAGCAGTCGTTGTACTCCCTCGGAGAAACCGCCATAATAAAGTGAATCTTATGCTCCGCAGCCTTATCAAACACTGTTTCGACAAAATCACTCATATCATTCTCACTGTCGTAAACGGCTTCCATAAATTCAGTCGCACTGTTTATCACAACGGCTATTCTGTCAAATCCCGCCAGGACATCTTTTACAGACTTTCCGTTTTGTCTGGCTTCATAGACCAAAGCGTTTCTCTTTGTAAGCTCAGGTACAAGGACTGATTCCATAAACTTAAAGAGCTCCGATCCGCCGGTCATATAACCATCGGTTTTAACAGTTTTGCTAAAGCCTTCAAGTTCTTTTAACACGCTGTCAAACACATATACCTTAGCACCGGCTTTTTTCATCTGCTTTGCCGAAAACTTAAGGAAATTGGTCTTTCCGCTGCCTGCAGAGCCTCCTACGGTAAATACTAGTATCTTGTCCGTGTCTATTCCCACCGTTTTGCCGTTAAGACAGCTTTTTCCTACTGCAAATACCGCGTCATCCTTAAAACCATTTAAAAGCTCAGCATCCGAAAAAGCCTCGTATTTATTTGATATCTTACGCGAGTTTCCTCCGTTTTTGTATTCCTCGGAGATAATGTTTTTGATGGTGAGCATCATACCCGAGCCGTCCGACCTTACAGGAAGTGCAGTCTGGAATTCCAGGGGCTTGTTAACCTTTATAAGTCCGCGTCCGCTTACTCTGTCATCAGGCAGGATTTCGCATCTCATACCGACTACACTGTCGTACTCGAATCTGTCGGGAAGCTGCATTCCTATTCCCTGTGTAAAGCCCTGGCGTATACGTCCGCGCATATCCGAAGAGTTGTTGCAGCTGACCACCATGTATATACCATAGCTTGCCGCATCACGCGCGAGCTGAACGAACAGCTCGTCATACTCCTCGTAGCTTTCCATAAATGCCGCGTAGTTGTCTATGATAAGCAGGATCATGGGCAGGTCGTCAAAGGCCTTTATATAATCTCTGAAAGACCCCAGACCTTTTTGCGATAGAACACCTTTTCTTCTGTCGAGTTCATTCCCGATAAACTCCATCATTGAAGAAATCTTTTCGTCCTCTCCCTCCATACATACCGCAGCGGTATGAGGAAGTCCCGCAAACGCCGTCATTGTTCTGCCGGAGAAATCAGCGATATAGAAGTTGACTTCTTTTTCCGTATAATTCAAAGAAGCAGAATAAACGATCGTCTGGATAAGAGTGGTTTTACCGCTTCCCGCGCCGCCGCAAATAAGCAAATGTCCGTCTCTTACAAAATCTACCGTAGCTGTATACTGAGCCTGATTTTCAGGATCGTCACAAAGTCCGACAGGGATTTCAAAGTGCTTTCTGCTAATCTTTTCGGTATCAAGATCCTCAAGATAAATCTCCGTAGGAAGGGGCTGCAGCCATATCTGTCTTACGGGCTCGATACCGTTCTCATCTGCCAGTTCACCTGCATATCTTACGATTGCATCAAGCTGAGTTACCTTGTTTAAAGAATCTCCCGATTTCTTTTTCTTCTTACCGGTTTTTTCAGGCTTACCGGTGATATCCACCATTCTGACAAAGCCTTTGCTTCCGTCATTAAACGGCTCTTCGGGCGTGTAATTTGCGCCTGACCAGCCGGACTGGAACTCGTCAAATATTTCGTCGTTTCCTACCTGTAAATATCCTCTACCTGTTCCGGTTATAAATGCCGCATCCGGCCTTTTTAGCATTTCAATGGAGTCCTGCTTGTCCGCAACTCGAAGTGATATTCTGAATCTTGTATTGCTCCAGATTTCATCATCCACGACACCGCCGGGCTTTTGGGTAGCCAGGATGAGATTTACGCCGAGAGAACGTCCCACACGTGCCGCCGAAACGAGCGCTCTTACAAATTCCGGTTGTTCCTTTTTAAGCTCTGCAAACTCATCCGCAATGATTATAAGATGGGGCATTGCCTCTTCAGCCTCGCCGTTTCTGTAAAGCTCTATGTACTGGTCTATGTGCTTTACCTTGTACTCATTAAATACTCTCTGTCTGTGCTTTATCTCAGCATTTATTGACAAAAGAGCTCTGGTGGTCTGATTGCCCCCAAGGTTGGTTATCATTCCGGCTAAGTGAGGCAGTCCCTCAAAGCTTCTGGCCATTCCGCCACCCTTGTAGTCGATAAGGATAAATGAAACTTCATGGGGATGATAATTTATCGCCATGCTTAAGATATAGCTCTGCAATGTCTCAGACTTACCGGAACCTGTGGTACCTGCAACCAGTCCGTGAGGTCCGTGATATTTTTCATGTATATCAAGATAAATGGGCTTTCCGCCGGCCTTTTGTCCTATCATGGCCTTCATTGTCTCGTAGGTACGGTTTTCAAGCCATTTATGATAAATGTCAAGGTCTTCAACCTTAGAGACTCTGTACATATCAAGAAAACTTAAGAGTTCGGGAATATCTGCATTTTCGCTGGTATCTCTCATCTCTATACCGGAGAGATTTCTCGCAAAGCTTTCCATATCCGCATGAGAAACCTTATCGAAATCAAGCTCCATGCTCTTTGAATTCATAGTAGAGATGCTGTACACTCCGCACTTGTCACCGTCTTCTATTACCGTCTCGCACTTAGAAGGTAGTCCTTCTGCGGAATCTCCGCAAAATACTACGGTGATTCCCGCTTCCTTCGGAGGATCCATCAAATACTTGGATACTGGCTCTCCTGCTATTACAGAAATATCGGTTACAAATATTATGTAATGAGGCAGAACCTTTTCTTCATTCTCATTCGAGCCCCTGCCCGCTGTTTCGACTCTCTCTCTTATCACATCGGAAAGATAATACATTACATCTCCGAGTGAGCGTCGGTCGTAGGCAACCATTCTTACCTTTCCGTCGGGCGACCAGGAATGAGGTAACCAACGGGTATAATTGAGTTCATCGTAATCTCCGGACTTAAACGCAAAGCACATACGTACTTCAGTATATGTAAAATTGGCCGCAAGATTTAAAGCAAGAAGTCTGAGGAGATTCTTTCTCTTTTCAGGATCCTTACTCACAAGTCCTATTATTCTGTTTTCGTAAAGTGATACCGATACAGGCACCTTCTCAAGTACCAGATATTTAGACCTTAAATTTTCACCCAAATCATTCAAAGGATCATAGGTTTGAGTGATGTTTTCTTTTTGTATGACTATATGATTTGGAGACAATATATCTCCGATTCCTACTCGAACTGAAAGAAAATCTCTGTGGGTACTGCTCTTTTCCCAGAGACGTTTTTTATTGGAGGAAACAAAATCAAGCATTTCCTTGACGCTCGGATACTGTTCCGTTAAAACTCCCCTGTTGTATTCCGATAACTGCGACAGGTCGTTTTCTATGGCCGCTATGTACTCAGTGTATTTTTTCTGCCTCTCGCTCTCAGAATTTGCCGCTTCTTTTTTGTTATAGCTTGAATTTATAACCGCCCATACGGCAGCCATTCCGGCAGCGCCGGCACTCATCACTATACTTGATGCGCCAAATCCGTTTTCACCACTCATCATCGCTGCTATAGCTATGGGAATTACCATGCAAAATGACGGACCGATGGTAAATATCAGCGGCTGAGGTTTATGATTCTGCTTAGGAAAACATCTTTCTATAACGGTCTCCGCGCAATTAATCTCTCTTAGATGTCTCGGCGTTCTGAGGAAATACGTTTTTTCATACTCCTCTTCCTCACCGTCATCGGTTATGCTTGGAATCTCTATCTGCTTTAAAGTGTTAACGCTTATGCTTCCCGAAGGATGATTGATGGCGATGAGATTTCCGAGATAAACCACCTTCAGTCCTACTACGTATATAACATCTCCGTAACCGATGGGTAGTTTTCCCGATACACATCTTCCGTTTAGAAATGTTCCGTTTACGCTTCCTTTATCCTCTACAAAAGCTTTTTCTCCTTCAAAGGAAATAACCGCATGACAGTCCGAAACATATTTGTTTTTATAATATATTCCCGCTCTCTCGTCGCTTCCTATAGTGATAGCGGAAACATTTTCTCTGTTTAACAGATATTTGGAAAAACAAAATGTTTCCTCTCCGGCCTCATCTATTTTAACCGAGAACCATACCTCGCCCTTTTTAACGGTGCCCTCGAGTACCAGACCCGGTTCCAAAACCGCGCTTTCCACAGCTTTCCCGTCGCGAAGAAGCTCATACTTTTTATCGGCGTATATAGTCCATTTTCCGTCCCAAACCTCTATTCCCAATACCAGTTCATCGTCAAGTCCGGATATATAACTGTTTACCGCAACAGGATATTTCCTGTTGTCTACCGCAGGAAAGAAATGCTCAGAAAAACCATTCTCAAAAAACACTGTCATAAATAATGACATATAAACCCCCTCCTATATTATTCATATTCGCAGATATATCCGTAATGACGATTATTTGAATCGTACTCAGTAAGGTCGTTCCACTCGTTGTTGGCGTTCCAGAACAGTCCGAATCCTTCCAGTTCATTGGAGTAAGAAGGTTCGTTTTCAGCCCACTCCGTGTAGTCGAAGGGCTCTCCGGTTACCCAGCACCACTCTCCCGTGCCTCCGAAAAATGCATCATTGTATGCGCCGATCCATGCTCTGCTGTCGGGGAAATTTAATCTCAAAAAATCCGCCTCTTCGGCTGAATTTATGGTCACAAGATGTCCGCCTTTAGCTTCGCAGTCATCTCTGCATTCCATCCAGGTATATACTTCGGTCGAATCCTCATAAAAAACATAGGTATGTCCCTGAAACTCGTATCCGAAATCACTTGCAAGAGTAATATTTGAAGAAGCAGGGTCGACATCTGCATTCTGCGCAGGATCGTCTGTAGTGTTTTCTGTTGGATTTTCCGATTGATTGTTAGCCTGACTTTTATTATAAGCTGCATTACCTACCGCATCCAAAATAAATATGATCAAAATAGGCAAAATAATGGTAACAAATACTGCTCCGCAGATTATAAGTATAATGATAAGCTTTTTTTTCGGAAACGGTGCAGATTCTCCGGCGTTAGTGCTTGATGTGTTTGTCTTGCCTTGAATATTTGCCCCGCTCTGCACATTTGCCCCGTTAGCACTTCCGCCGACAGGAGCTGCATTATTCTCATTAGGCAAAGCGGCAGAGCTTTCCCTTTTGGATGCCTCTTCGGCTACCTGTTTTGCGATTCTCTCAGCTTCAGCTTTGGCTTCCTCGGCTTTTCTTGTTGCCTCTTCCTGTTCTTTACGGAGTTTTTCAAGTCTCTGGATTTCGTCCTGCATTTCCTTTTTTTGACGTTCCAGTTCTTCTAATCTTTTTCTTTCGGCTTCCTCTTCCTGAAGTTTTTTCCTCTTTGTAGCAAATAAAGCCTCCGCCTCGTTACCGTTATTGCCGTTATTGTCCATAAATCCCTCCGAATACCTCTTTCTTTTCAGATTCTCTCTCAAAAAAACGCCGGCAATCTATAAATTGCCCAATCTATCCGCAATTGTATACATACATATTTAATGATATTAAAAATATTCTGACATTTCAATATATCATCGCCCTCCATTCACACCAATTATCTGACTTTCACACCAAAAAAAGACAAAGGCCTAAGCCTTTGTCCTCTAAATCGGGGTGGCGGGAATCGAACCCACTGCCTCCACATCCCAAATGTGGCAGTCTACCAATGACCTACACCCCGGTCATATTATTATATGCACCTTCAAAATACCAAGATAACTCTTGTCGAAGTTTTAAACACGCACAATGCGTATTATTACATCTATGCCTTCAAATGTCAATAAAAAGCTTACAGGTTTCGTATACTACAAAGCTTACATGTTCCGTATACTACATATTCCCCATAATAATATCCTTAACAACACCTATGCACTCTCTGGTCATATTGTTGGGAAGATATATGGGATTTGAATCTGCAGCTATTCCGACGATATAATCACCGCCCTGCTTTTTTGCTATTTGAGTAGCTCTGAAAACATGGAAATCATTGGTTATGATACCGATCTTGTCCTTTGATTTATCCAGAAATTCGTAGCTGAAAAGTATATTCTGAATAGTATTTTTTGACTTGTTTTCAACTATGATTCTGTCTCCGTCTATGCCACGCTCTACAAGGTAATTCTTCATGCCTTCACCCTCGGCGATGTGCTCATTTGATCCCTGGCCGCCCGAGCAGATAGCGATGGTGTCCGGATTTTCCGTTAGATATTCATATGCTTTATCTAGCCTGTATTTAAGTACTATACTTGGGCCGCTGCTCCTGTACTGTGCACCCAAAACTATTATATAATCAAGCCCAGGCTCTCCTTTTTTTGGAAAACCGCTGATAATAAAGCCCTCTATTGTCACAAACAACAGTATTCCGATGCAAAATATTATAATGATAAGTGTCTTTAAAAATCCCGGAAGTTTTTTCCAAAGCTCTACTCTTCTAAAAAGCTCCATCAAAAAGCATGCTAATCCGGCAAAAAACCAGACCATATAAAAACTTGTCCCGCTGCCTGCCTTATATGCCACAAGTCCGTATAAGCAAAATAAAACACCTGCAGCTATCCACAATATAGTGGGAATAATACTTTTCTTTTTTTTATCTTTTTCCATCTATATCACATAACGAAATAAGAATGATTTCGCAAACCTTTCATTTTGGTAATTTCAATACCCGTAGATTACCATTTTTTACGGCTTTTATTATTTCCCGGCCGTATATTACCTTGGATTTTCGCCTTTTCTGCTGCGCTTGTTCTCATACATATATTCGTCGGCTCTTTCGGAAATGCCTTCAATATCATAGCATCCTTTAGACTCACAATAGCCCGCAGAGTAACTGACGGTAATTTCAAGGCCATCGGCTATTTCGCAGTCATAAATATCCTGATTTTTAAAGATTTCTTCTATATCGGGTTTGGCCTCTTGCGGTGAACTGTATCCGTACATAAAGTGTACGAATTCATCTCCGCCCAGTCTTGCTGAAATTTTCTTTTTGGAGCCCGCATTACTTATGGTTTCAGCAATCTTTTTAAGGTAAAGATCTCCCACTGCGTGACCGTATTTATCATTTGTAACTTTAAGTCCGTCCGCATCTATCATAAACAGCACACAGTATCCGGTCTCTTTATCGTTTAGACGCAGCTGCTCGATTCTGTTATCAAGTCCGCGTCTGTTATAAAGCCCTGTGAGCATGTCGTAATCCAGCTCTTTTTCAATCTTTCTTCTCTCTAAAACCCGGGCAGTAACATCAGTAAGTATTCCCACAGTTGCACCGTTTATTTCACTTTCCTCATACGATACATACGTAGCTTCTATCTCGTTATTAACCGATACTCTTACCTCATAGATATTTGATGCCTCGGGAATCGGCGATTTTTTAAACCTCTCGATTGCCCTCATGAAGACTTCTTTATCACAGATTTTTTTAGTTTCGGCAAGTTTAAATACTTCTTTTATATATTCGGTATATCTGACCTTTGTGGAATTTTCGGTGTACTCATACACACCAATCCTCTGTTTGCTCCTATCAAGAACGTATGATATTTTGTCGGTGTTCGACAAAAGGCTCCTAACCATTGTATTTATATGACTGCTAAGTTCTGAAAATTCAAGACTGGTTTCCACACTTACAACTGTGTCAAGATTTCCTTCCGAAATACTCCTTAAGTCACTGTTTACCCTGTTCATAGATTCAACAACATTTTTGTTGAGATGGTGCATCACAGAACGAATTAGTATAAATGACATTATCAGGACGCCCAAAACAAACATAAGGGTAGGATATAAAATATCATCCGCGACCATACTGACAGGATAGGTATATGCAATGATATTGCCTCTGACGCTCATTAAATATACCATAACTATCCGGCCATCCACATCTGAAAGCCTTCCTGTCATTTCGCCGGAGGGAATTACTCCTTCCACATCAATTCCTATGGAATCACATTTTTTCCCGTCCGCCCCCTGTTCGGTTGAAGCGAGTATCACTTCAGTCCCCGGATCTATTGCATATAATGAAATCCTATCATTGGTAAGAAGCAACGAGAAAATGTAGGGAAGTTCATTTTTTTCCATGAGTCTCATGAGGTTCTCGGGATACATTCCGATCTGTACGATAAACTCTTCGTCCTCACTCCATACCGCAGAGTACTGTACCAGCTTTCCTTCCGCAGTATTTGGCGTAATCTCCTGAACAAGACTAAGGGTCTTGTCTTCAAGCATAGGCTTAAAAAAGCTGATTTGCTCTCCCGAATCAAAGGTATATCCGTAATACTCCACGTGAGTACCGTATATGATTTCTCCTTCTTTGTTAAAAATATGAATCTCATCGACTCCCATAAGAGCTGCCAGTTTCTTGAGTTCTTTGACACTTGCGATAATATCAAGCCTATCCTCCAAAACATATGCAATTGCATTGGCACTTCTAAGGCAATCATCCGAGTATTCATTTATGGTCTGATTTATTTCGTCCGCACTTCTGGACAAAACTCTGTCCATCTGTTCAAACATTCTTCCGGCTTCTTTTCTGACTCCTCTGACGCTATTTACAACCTGCAAAGCCACAGTCAAAATGAGTATAATAATCATTATTGCCAGAATCATTCTGCCGATATGTAACGCTAAGATTTTTGGTAGGCATCTCTTTTTTTTCATCTATCTTATCCCCTCTTGTGACCATCTGTTCAAAGGTAAGCTATGGTGAAATGTAACTCCTCAAATCTGTCCAGTTCCATTATCATATATGATGGTTTTCTTCCCTCCTGCCTCGGATATGATAGTGATCCCGGGTTAACTACATAAATATTTCCCTCACGCTTTATTTCCGGTTTATGCGTATGTCCGTACATGATTACATCAAGCCCTCTGTCTCTTGCTTCGGCAAACAGTCTTTCCGTTCCCATGGACACGTAATACCTGTGGCCGTGAGTAGCCATGCATTTATATTTACCGACATTAAATTCGACCTCCCCCGGTAGTTCCGAAAAGAAATCGTTATTCCCGCAAACCATATATACCGGGCAACTGACCGCGTTTAAAAGAGCATATTCACTGCCTTCTATATCCCCGCAATGAACAACCATATCCGGCTTATGCATATCCACGACTTTAAAATAATTATCGTTTTTTCTATGTGTATCACTGACGATTAGTACTTTCATGCTCTAAGAGTTCTCTCCTCATTAGTTTGAGTGCCTTCCCGCGGTGACTGATTTTATTTTTTTCTGTCTCAGGAATTTCTGCGGTGGTGCAGCCAAGCTCAGGCACATAGAAAATAGGATCAAAACCGAATCCGTGCTCACCTTTTTCCTCATAATCTATCTGACCTTCTATGGTTGCACGGACGCATTTTTCTGTTCCGTCAGGGAAAACCGCAGCTATGGCGCATACAAATCTGGCACTTCTTTCAGCTCCTTCTTTTCCCTCTAATCTTCTGATTATATCAGCATTTTTGATACTGTACGGAGTATCATGTCCCAAATATCTTGCGGAATAAATACCCGGTTCTTTATTTAAAGCGTCAACCTCAAGTCCCGAGTCATCCGCAAGTACCAGGTCATCAGGTAAAAGCTTAGAAACAGCCCTGGCCTTTATGAGGGCGTTTTCTTCAAAGGTGGTTCCATCCTCAGTAATATCTATATCTATGCCGGCTTCCTTCATGGATATTATTTCGTAGCCCGAATCCTCCATGATTTCTCTGATTTCTCTCATCTTTCCCTGATTGCCGGTTGCAAATACAAGTCTCATTTTTCTATTACCTCTTTTACAGCATTCACTATTCCTTCAGCTATGGTGCGCTGATAGTTTTCCATTGTTAAATACTTGCCTTCGTTTGGATTACTCGTGTATCCGACGGTTATAATGGTGGAAGGAACATCAATATCATAAAGTATGCTTCCCTCCGGTGCGATATCTATAGTATTAGCTCTGTTTTTTGAAGATACCGCTATATTTCTCAAAAAAATCTCCGTCAAATGCGCATTATCCATTTCAGGTATAAAGTAGTTGCCGTTAAAGGCAGCACAAAGTCCGTATTTCTCAGGATCATCGGACACAGCGGTATCCAGGAAAACTACAATATCAGCTCCGCACTCCTTTGCAAACAAAATAACTTCTTCGTCACTTCTGTACTCTGCCACTATGATCTTTGAAGTTACTTCTCCCTTATCCTCATTACTTATTCCTACGGTTTCCTCAGAGTTGCTCTCGGCAGTTGCATTTTTTGCTCCGTCGAAAATATCCGAGGCCATCTGTGCTATTGCGGCAGTTATTTCAGCAGATAATGAGTCCGTTTTCTCCGCAACATCACTTTCATCTTTGGCTTCCGCCTCACCCTCAGATGTCGCAACCTTCTTTATCTCATCACTTACTACGAGGATAGTATTGTCATACTTCTCGGAAACCTTGTAGGGAGTAATAATAATCTGGGTGCTGTCCATTGAAATATCGAAATCATATACTCCGTCCATCAAGATGGAAATTCTGATTTCTCCGCCAAACTCTCTGTATGCTGCAATTTTTAGGTTGTCCGTGTCTCCGCTTATAGTTGCATTTTCGAAGTTCACCGCATGAAGTCCGTCTATTCTCACAAGCAAAGAGTGATCCTGATAAAAATTCTCCACCGATATGTTATCGGAATGAGCAGTCATCGGAAGCGGCACAAAGATATTGCCGTTATCGGTGGTTTTTTCCGTTGGCATAATCGCCCACTCCGTAAAGATGTCCTCCTCAAATATGCTGTCAGAGGAAAGCCCGCCTGCCTGCTCGTTTATAACGATGGATTTGGTTGATGCTCTGTATGTCACTCCGGCCAAAACCACAAGGATAACAAAAAGCATCACAAAAAACTCCGCTACAGGTCTGTAACCGCTATATGGCGAAGTTTCCTCGGATTCAATTATCTCATTTCCAAATTTAAGTGTCATCTTTTCTTTGTCGGCCCCTGTTTGGGAGGCTTAGGTCCCATAAACTGATAAAAATACGTCTTCATCATACCATTGTATATCTTGCGGTTTTTATCGGCTTTTCTTCCGATGGCAAGCTCAGCCTTTTCGTATGATGTTATAAGGTACATGCTCCAGGAATCCAGGGCTGCATATCTTTCACCAATGGTTCTGTATAAAACAGGGAGCTCATTGTCTGAAAGTCTCTCTCCGTATGGAGGGTTTGTAATGATAAAACCATACTTTTTCGGATGGCTTAAAGCCGCTACATCTCTTTTCTGGAAATGGATCATTTTATCCACTCCCGCAAGGCGTGCGTTCTCTCTGGAGATTTTTACCATCTCGTCATCTAAATCATATCCCTGAATATCTGTAACAACGGTTTTGTCAACCAGATCATTAGCCTCTGTGACCGTATCATACCACATCGTCTTTGTCAAAATGTGAGTCCAGTCCTCCGCTAAAAAGCTCCTGTTCATACCCGGAGCGATATTTGCAGCCATCATGGCCGCCTCTATAGGAATAGTTCCGCTGCCACAAAAAGGATCGACTAAAATCCTGTCCGCATGCCACGGGCTCAGCATAATAAGTCCCGCTGCAAGGTTCTCGGCTATAGGAGCTTTAGCGGTAAGCTTACGATATCCTCTTTTATGAAGTGATTCGCCGGTTGTATCAAGTCCAACCGTAACTTCATCTTTTAAAAGGAATACTCTAAGAGGAAAAGAAGCTCCGTTTTCTTCAAACCAGCTAATATGGTAAACACTTTTCAGTCTGTCTACCATTGCTTTTTTCATAATTGATTGAATGTCCGAAGGTGAAAAAAGCTTTGATTTTACGCTGGCGGCCTTTGCCACCCAAAATTTTCCGTCCGAAGGTATCCATTCTTCCCATGCTATGGCCTTGGTTCCCTGAAAGAGGTCCTCAAAGCTTTCCGCATGAAAGCTTCCGACTTTTATAAGGACTCTCTCTGCGGTCCTTAAAAATACGTTTGCACGGCATACAGCTTCAAAGTCTCCGAAAAAAGTTACTCTTCCGTCGGAAACCTCTGTTATATCATATCCGAGATCGATAATTTCTTTTTTTAATACAGACTCCATGCCGAAATGACAGGGAGCTATAAGTTCAAATGTCTTCATACATAAAATACCATTGCGCCGTGAGCACTTACAGAGGCATTGATGCAGTCAGTGAAATCTCCAACCTGTCCGCTCCAAAGTTCAGTCGCACTTACCGGCATATTTATTTCCAGTTCGCTAAGAGGAATCTCTATCTCGGAGTCCTCATCGCTTAAGTTAAAGAGTGCTATATACATACCGCCTTCACAGTCATCGGCAACCCATACGCAGGTTTCCGCTCCGCCGATTTCTCTGCGAAGCACCTGATGAGCATGACGTGAATTTCGATGCATCTTTATAATCCCTTCGTTTGTCAAAAGTCCCATAGTGAAATCATCAAAACCGTTCATTTCTCCGCCTATTATTAGAGGAGACCTCATTATTGACCACAGACTCATCATAGTGATCTGTTCGTTGGGAGTAAAAGCAGTTTTATTATTTTTATCGTAATCCTGTTTGATGGGACCTATAGGGAGCATGTCCGCATCGGGATAATGACCTGCGCCGGCGTGAATACTCCATTTCTCAGCTCTCTCAAACATAGCATATAAAAGCTTCCAATCATCCCAGAAATCATCGGTGATACGCCACATATTGGCAACCTGCTTATAAAGCTCAGCCTTTTCCAAAAGAGCGGGTCCGGGAGACAGTGAAAGCACCATATCTCTGCCGCAATCGTTAAGAGCCTTTGAAAGCATAACCATTTCAGGCTCCTCATGAGGCAGCTCGCGGCATATATCGTCACACTTTATAAAATCAACCCCCCATGAGGCATAAAGCTTAAATATAGAATCATAATAAGCCCTTCCGACCTCATCGTCCTTAACTCCGTACATATCAGGGTTCCAAGCACATATGCTGTTAAAACGTGCGGCATCTCTGGCCGTTTTATCGGTTCCGAGAACGGGAGTATTCCTACTAACCGCCTGACGGGGAATACCTCTCATGATATGAATTCCGAATTTAAGTCCGAGAGAGTGAACATACTCTGCAAGGGGTGCAAAGCCCTTTCCTCCCTCGGAAGAAGGAAATCTGTTGGGAGCAGGGATAAGTCTTCCGTACTCATCCATGCACAGATCCGCAAAAGGTCTGTATTCATGGGTAGTTGCGCCGGGCTCATACCACTGTATATCAACCACGACATACTCCCATCCGTACTCTTTTAAATTTTCAGCCATAAATAAAGCATTGGCTCTTACTTCTTTTTCGGTAACAGCGGCGCCATAGCAGTCCCAGCTGTTCCACCCCATAGGTGCTATACCCGGTTTATACATTTTATCTCCTCCGGTTAAAATGCGATTATTTCAAATGTTATACGCGCATCAAAGCGCTATTTCTATTATACGAAAAAAACATTTACTTAACAATATGCAAAAAAATACCCCTTAGGAGTATCCTAAGGGGTAGCGTGCGCGAGAAGGCGCATGACGTCCGGGGGACGTCAGCATTGCGCCGACCGGAGCGAAGCGGAGACCTTCGAACTCGTTTGAATTCGAACCGCAGGTTCGAAAAAAGACGAATGAGACTATTCGTCTCATTCGTCTTTTTCTAGCGTGCGCGAGAAGATTCGAACTCCCGACCTTCTGATCCGTAGTCAGACGCTCTATCCAGCTGAGCTACGCGCACATATAAGCGATGTGCTTCGTGTACTTTACGAAGCCATAAAAAATGCGATGCACTAACGCATTTTTTACACGGAGTGTCGCGCAATTTGTTGTGTACTCTACAACAAATTGTTTCCGAGTGTCTTACAATCGCGTCTTTTGCGATGCGATGAAAAGTTCGATGCACTAACGAACTTTTCACACGGAGTGTCGCGCAATTTGTTGCGTCTTACATTCGCAACAAATCGCATTATACACTCATTTCTTATTCCATGTCAAGCACTTCTTTTACAGTTTCTAAAACCCTGTTGGAATCAAAGGGTTTGGTAAGAAAATCCTCCGCTCCGCGCTTTAATGCCTCAACCATTTTTTCCCTTTGTCCGGCAGCGGTGATCATTATTACCTTGGCATTTTCATCCGCATGCCTGATAAGAGACAAACTCTCTATTCCGTCCATTCTCGGCATAGTTATATCCATAGTAACCAGATCCGGCTTGAGCGCTTTATACATCTGATAGCCCTCTTCGCCGTTTTCTGCTTCCCCGACTATAGTAAATCCATTATCCTCCAACAATTCTCTTAAAAGCTTTCTTGAAGTCTTCGAATCATCAACAATTAGTATTCCACCCACAAATTTTACCTCCGTTTAAAAATCAAAGTACACCGATCGATAGTCCCATCTTCGATTTGCCTGTCTTTAAGCGAACGTCGTAAATTCTCTCCGCTTCATATTTTTTAAGATTAACGCCGTAGTCCGGAGGCTTAAGTTCACACTCCGTCCCCTGCTGACTCATTTCCTTTGCATAGGCTCCGCTTATATAATTCAATAGCTCGGCCGCAGCATCCAAGGCATCCCGCTCGGAGATACCTTCAAACTTCTCCCCTGCGAAATTAGAGACCGCTTCAAGCAAGCCTCCGGTTTCTTCATAAAGGGAACACACTATTGTTTTGTCAGACTCAATGATTTGCCAGGCTCCCGGATTTGGGGAAAAGTCTTCTTTTATGTCTATATCATCAATGGTAAGTGTTTCATCCATATAGGGACTGAGCATTTTTATTGCCTCATCCGCTATAATGACATACCTTTCCATACCGAGGGGCATTTTTCTTTCTTTTTTATCCATCCTAATGCTTTAAAGCTTCCTCTCTTAGCTTAGAAGTATTGTGTTTTATGGATTCGATGTCCAGTGCTGCCACCGCAGCTCTGAGAGCACCTATTTCGCTGTTTCCGTCCCACGGAAGTTTTGTCTGCGCTATTTGTGCCGCTTCCGGATCCATACTGTCAACATCCAGCATCTCCGAAGCGTCTTCAAGTTTTTTTAGTCGAGCCAAAAATTCTATCTTGTCAAATTCCACCTCTCCCGCCTTAGCTTCGGGGAAAAGCGGCTTTAATTTATCGGAGTATGATCTCCAGTCCTTTAAGAATATTTCATTTAAAGCCTCTATGACCTTAGCATCCTTTTCAAGAGCTGCTCTTTCAAGCATAAAAGCCATGCCTGCCAAAGGTAAAATACCTATAAGCGTGGCAGAACTTTTCATACTGTGCACAAGTACACGGTACTCTGAAAGTGCGAACTCATTCATAATCTTACCGTTATAGATTTCAAGCTTTTTATAATATTCTTCCAGCCTGTCCGCATCCCTGGAGATCATGAGCTTAAAGTTGCCGATGGTCTCCTTTAATGTATCCGAATCGGAGAAATGGATTTTGGCAAAATCCCAATCCAAACCTTCTATATCATATTCGGAAGGATCGAATCCTTTGTCGGAATCGTCTTCACAGGCTGCATAATTCTTAACCAATTCTTCAGGCAGGAAATCAGCCAGGACCTGCTCCAAATGCACAGGTTTAACAGGCTTTTTCAGATAACAAGCAAATCCTTCTTTTATATAAAGGTCTCTTGCGTCCGTATCGGGATTTGCTGTAAGAGCTATGACCGGAACATCCTTACTTGGTCCGGGATTCTGTCTTATCAGTCTGAGAGTCTGTATTCCGTCAAGTCCCGGCATGAGATGGTCCATCAAAATAACATCAAATTTCTCGGTCCCCGTTTTTGCAAGGCATTCCTGTCCGGAAAAGGCCTCTGTAACCTCTATTCCGGTTTTTTTAAGCAGCGATTTTACCAGCTTACAATTCATGCTGTTATCATCGACCACCAAAACCTTTGCACCGGGTGCATACAGTGAGTTATTGTTTTCATCCCTTCCTGAATTATTCAATGGCAAATCTCCTATTATGAGGCATTCTCAATAGAATCCTCATCTGAGCAATTGTCTAAAAACTCCGTAAATATGTAATTAAAAAGTCCTTCGTTTACCCCATCCTCGCCATACATAATATCGGTATGTCCGTTTTGCCCGGGCTCGGAGCAGAGTACATAGGTAGCGTTGTCACCGGTTATTTCTTCCTTGTGAGAGTAGATTGAATATTCATCCATAGGAGCTGTGCTGTCTTTTGACCCCTGAATGACTAAAACCGGAACTTCACTGTTTGAAACGATTTTATCGGACTTAAGTCCCATTACCCCGGGACCAAAAAGCATAGCCTGATAGCACCAAAGTGCAGGATAGTTAAGATTAGCAATCTTTCCGACGTATTTCGATGAAAGCGAGATTATAGCTTCCATGGCACTGTTTAGTCCCGAAACGGTTATCACGCCTTTTATATCCGTATCTTCATTTAAAATAGCGGTAACTGCAAATCCGCCTCTGCTGTGTCCGAAAAGATATATGTCCTCTCCGGGATAACTGTCTCTGACGTAAGAAAGAACGCTTCTTAAATCCTCGATTTCCTGTGAAAAACCTTTTGGAGATTTTCCGGAACTGTCAACGCATCCTAACGGGTCAAAAGCCACCACATCATATCCGGCATTGTAAAAACTATCGATAACCGGGATGTAATCATCCGCACCTGCATGTAAGCCCGGTGCAATTACCATAAGACCTTTTTGGTTTTCGGCATCATACATATAAGTCTTTAAGGTCTCTTTCCCCTCGTTTACGAAGAAGCTTTCTCTTTTTTCTATGAGAGAAGCATACTTTTCATCGCTTAGCACGGAAAGTTCTTCTTTTCTGTCATATCTTGCAAATACCGAATCATAAATGATCTTTGTGGCAACAGAGTTTGAAATAAATAAAAATACAATGATAATAACTATAATTCTGACAGGCTTCTTTTTCATTACTTATATCTCCGAAACAATGGCCGCAAGAATTATCAATGAAAAATAAGCTGCCATAGCTATTCCGGTAATAAGACCCGCTCTGGAAAGATGTCTTCCAACAACGGCTTTTCCTCTGTTTATCTTGTATTTATCATAATAAGCATTGGATTTAGAGAGTCCGATTGCTCCGCAGATTATACCGCCGATTGAAAGGAACACCGAGCATGCAAGTGAAAGTGAAACGATACCTAAAACAAGAATTGATGTTGCCTCGTTTCTCTCCTCATATCCTCCTTCAGCACTCTGGGCATAGCTAACTGCAGGCTGAACATAGGTCTGATTAACGCTTCCCTGTGCGTAAGCAGGATTTTGCTGTGCATATGCAGGTGTCTGCTGTGCATATACGGGCACGGCCACGGGAACAGGTCCTTGTGCGGTAGTAGTCTCGTTTACCGGTGTCTCGGGAGCATCAGGTTCCTCTGCCTTATCCGCAAAATATGCTCCTGTGGGAGCAGGTTCTGAAGCAGGCTCAGTCTCAGGTGCCTTAGTCTGTGCCTCCGTAGTTACAGCTTCCGGCATAACCACTTCGGGAATAACGGGCGCTGCAGGAGCGGTAGCCTGTGCTGCGGCATTGCTTTCAGCCTCAGCCTGTATCATGGTTTCTACTGCAGTTCCGCATGCCATGCAAAACTTATCTCCCGGTCTGATATCAGAACCACATACACTACATTTCATTATAAAAATCCCTCCAAATTGTATTGAGCTCGCGAACGCTTCGCTTGTTGCTCGTTAAAAAACAATATGCTTTTTAGCATATTGTTTTTTACATTATAATATAAAACACCCTATCGTTGCAAAAAAACTTTTAATTTTTTATAATAGGTAGTTGTTGACCAAAATAAGTATTATTAAAACAAACGAGGTGTAAAATGATCAGTGCAAATAACGTGACCTACCGAGTAGGAAAAAAGGCCCTTTTCGAGGAAGTAAACATCAAGTTTACAGAAGGTAACTGCTACGGTCTTATCGGTGCAAACGGAGCAGGTAAATCTACCTTCCTTAAAATCCTTTCCGGTGCTTTGGACACCACAAACGGTGAAATCGTAATCACCCCCGGCCAGAGACTTTCCGTACTCGAGCAGGATCACTTCAAATATGACTCATTCGTTGTAATGGATACCGTTATAATGGGTAACGAGCGTCTCTATCAGATTATGAAAGAGAAGGATGCCATCTATGCAAAAGAAGATTTCTCCGAGGAAGACGGTATCCGTGCAAGTGAGCTCGAGGCGGAATTTGCCGAGATGGACGGGTGGGAGGCGGAAAGCAATGCCGCTATGCTCCTTAACGGTCTCGGAATCGGTACCGAGTTCCACTACAGTCAGATGTCAGAGCTTGACGGTTCTTTGAAGGTTAAAGTGCTCCTTGCAAAAGCTCTTTTCGGAAACCCCGATATCCTTCTTTTGGACGAGCCTACTAACCACCTTGATCTCGACGCTATCGCATGGCTTGAGGATTTCCTCATTGATTTTGAAAACACTGTTATCGTAGTCAGCCATGACAGATATTTCCTTAACAAGGTATGTACTCATATCGCCGATATCGACTACGGAAAGATTCAGCTTTATGCCGGAAACTACGACTTCTGGTATGAATCCAGCCAGCTGATGATTCGTCAGATGAAGGAAGCCAACAAGAAAAAGGAAGAACAGATCAAGGAATTACAGGAGTTTATCTCACGGTTCTCCGCAAATGCATCAAAATCCAAGCAGGCAACTTCCCGTAAGCGTGCCCTTGAAAAGATTCAGCTTGATGAAATGCGTCCTTCAAGCCGTAAATATCCTTATATTGATTTCAGACCCGAGCGTGAAATCGGTAACGAAGTTCTCTCGGTTGAGGGAATATCCAAAACCATCAACGGTGAAAAGGTTCTCGATAATGTTTCATTCATCATGGGACACGAGGACAAAATAGCATTTGTCGGAGGAAATGAACTTGCAAAGACCACTCTTTTCCAGATCCTTGCAGGTGAATTAGAGCCCGATGAGGGAAGCTTTAAGTGGGGTGTTACAACGTCACAGGCATATTTCCCCAAGGACAATACAAAGGAATTTGACAATGACCTTACCATCACCGATTGGCTAACCGGTTACTCACCCGTTAAGGATGTAACTTATGTCCGCGGATACTTGGGACGTATGCTTTTCCCCGGTGAGGACGGAGTTAAGAAAGTAAAAATTCTCTCCGGAGGAGAAAAGGTAAGATGCCTTCTCTCAAAGATGATGATTCAGGGCGCAAACTGTCTTATATTTGACGAGCCTACAAACCACCTTGACATGGAATCGATCACAGCCTTAAATAACGGACTTATCAAATTCCCCGGCGTGGCACTTTTCTCATGTCATGACCACCAGTTTGTACAGACTACCGCCAACAGAATCATTGAGATTTTGCCCGACGGATCCATCATCGACAAGATCACAACCTATGATGATTATCTTGCAAACGATGAGATGGCAAGAAAGCGTACTGTATTTACCGCAAACAACGAGGATGACGAGAACTAATCACCGGCAACCCACGAAAGAATACGAGGAAGGATGTAAGTATGATAGATTTACACAATCACTCAACTAAATCTGACGGAACCTACACTCCTTCCGAACTCGTGGTTTATGCTATGGAAAAAGGATTGTCCGCCTTTGCCCTCACCGACCATGACACTGTTGACGGGCTAGAAGAGGCAATTTCCTATGCAGACCAAATCAAAAACGGATCAGTCCCTTTTCCGGATACTGCAGTGAACGCGGAAGGCAAGGATCATCCGGTTGTTCCCGAAATAATCCCCGGAATAGAATTTTCTACCGAATGGAATGGGACCGACATTCATGTTGTCGGTCTTTTTATCGACTATAAAAATGAAGAATTCTGTAAAAAACTTGACGGATTTATAAAATCAAGAGACGGCAGAAACGAAAAAATGGCTCAAAAACTGGCAGGCTTAGGAATAGGTATAAGCTATGAGGGAATGCTTTCAATGTTCCCCGATTGTGTCTTAACAAGAGCCCACTTTGCCAGATATTTGGTGGAATACGGATATGTAAAAAGCACCAAAGAAGCTTTTGAAAGGTACTTGGGACACGGTTGTCCCGGATATGTACCCAGAGAAAAAGTCACCCCCACCCAGGCGGTGGAGATGACTTTACTTGCAGGCGGAATTCCCATTCTCGCCCATCCTCTTATCTATGATATTACCGAAAAACAATTAGAGAGTCTCATATGTGAAATGAAAAAAGCCGGTCTTGTTGGCATAGAAGCTTTGTATTGCACCCACTCTGCATCGGACGAGCGCTACGTCAGAGGGCTCGCATCAAAATACGGGCTTTTAATAAGTGGCGGCAGTGACTTTCACGGCGAGAATAAGCCGGGCCTTTCTATGGGCACCGGCTATGGTAGTCTCTATATTCCCGATGATGTTTTATCTGCTCTTCGCGTACATAAATGCTCCACCTGAAATAATTACAAGGGCTGCAGCAATAAGGATTAATCCGTTATAGCTTCTTCCTGTTTTGGGAACATCATCAAGAGCAGGTGTACTTCCGGAGCCGGATGCTGCCGGAGTGCCTGCTGAAAGGCTGTAATACTGAGCATCTGTAGCAAGAGTATTGTCTTCATTAATAGCAAACTTTCCTGCCGCAAAATTAAATGCCATTACCTGAGTCCACTTGTCGGGAGCAATAAGTACATTTGCACTTCCTACAGTTCCGGTAATACCAACTACTATAGGACTACCCTCCTTGTATGTGCAATTAACATTCTTAACATTACCGTTAACCTGGTTTGTTGCTCCATAGTTAGCATTTAATGTATCAAGATCGGAATTCAAAACCAGTACATTTCCACCGGTTGATGCATAAGCAAGAGTGGCTCCGGGAGCAGTTACATTTGCAAATGCTCCTCCGATAACAGCGAGCTCTCCAATCTTACCGTTTAAAGTAACTTCAACGATACCGGAAGAAGCGCTCTGGCCATCGATTATAAGAACGTCGCCGTCTTTAAAATTGTTTGTAAGATAATCTTTAGAATACCATGTGGCTCCTCCGTCGCTGCTTGCATACCAGTCATTAGTTCCGGTATCCCACGTAAGTTTAAAATTTGTAGCCGCATTGGCGTCAATCGGAATCTGTAAAAGTCCGATTACCAGTGCTGCCCCGAACACTGCCCCAATAATGCTCATTAATTTTCTCATATTGATCCTCCCTTATGTAAATATTATTCTAACGGTTCAAAATAACCGCCGGGTTCAATTTCTTTTGCCACCACAACAAATCTTCCGTTTTCTACGTGGTAAGCACATGTTGAAAGTGTTATAAAGTTATCTCCAAACGTGGCAGTAACACCGGTATCATAGATAGATAAATCCTTTACATTATCATAAAAATAATTGAATTCATCCTCGGTATCTGCGTTAAAGAATTTGTAGAATTTAAAACACTCATCAGTCTTATAGTACACCTTTGAGCGAAAAACCGCCATAACTTCGTAGATATGCTCATAGTCTTTTCCAAAAAGATGTATGAATTTGTGCTCTTTCATGTAATCTTCCGACTCATATTTCATAATAGAGCCAAACATGGAACCGTCAGCCATATTGTGACCATGTATTATAAGATTTGTCGTAAGAGGGTCCATGCAGGTATCGGTATCAAGAAGGAGACACCCCGCAGCTGAGCTGTTTTTATTGAAATCCCTTTTTAGATAGTACTGCTCATCATCCGGAGTCCACATAACAGGGTAATCGATAACGCTTCCCGGCACCACTATCCATGCAGCCATATCAGGGTTCTGCAAAAAATAATCTTTGTAGGGATTAGGTATCAGTTCAATTTCTTCCTCTAAATCCTCAGGAACGATTTCCTCTGTATCCTCTGCTTTTTTTCCATCTTCCGAGTCTGAATCATTATCAGTTCTATCACCTATGGTTATACCATTATTCTCGCCATCAATCAATCCCTCAGAGTCACCTTCTGGGTTTTTACCCTCTGTTTTGGGCACGGATATATCCGTATCATCCTTTATAAGCTCTGCTCCGCTTTTTTCTTTGCCGGTATTTTCTTTAATGGTTATAATGCTTCCGGTGACAAGACATATCATACCGATTCCAAGTATGATAAAAGCCCATATCTTCAATTTTCCGACTTTGTTATTCATGTAATAGCTCTTTAATTTCCTGGTAAAGACGTCCCACAGGAAGCCCCACCACATTATTGTAATCCCCTTGTATGCCGCTTATATATCTGGCACAAAATCCCTGAATGCCGTAGGCACCCGCTTTATCGAGCGGATCGTTTGTATTTACATATTCTTCTATTTCACCGTCCGACATATCAAAAAAACTAACCTTAGTGCACTCATAAAAAGTGTTGGAGCTGAGGTTTTCTCCTTTTTTGCAGCAAATCGTAACTCCTGTATACACTTCATGAGTTCTTCCGCTTAAGTTTTTAAGCATTAAGACGGCACCATCTTTATCCTTTGGTTTTCCAAGTACATTTCCGTCACAGGAAACTACCGTGTCCGCGCCAATCACAATAAAGCTTTCCCGGCTTTCTTTGTTTTCGCCGGCTTTCTCTTTCATAAGCTCTTCCGCCACGGCAAAAGCTTTTCTTCGTGAAAGTTCCTTTACAAGCATTGCGGGATTTTTCTCATTGCAGCCCTCGTCTGCGTCACTGACCACAACTTCTATATTAAGTCCTATCTGAGCCATTAACTCACGCCTTCTCGGTGACCCCGACGCAAGATATATCTTCATACCAAAAACTCCTTAATTATATTTTGTCCTCCGGCACCGGACTGCTCATAACCGGTACAAAGCGACGTCTGTTATCGCTTGGCACAGGAAATGATTTCTCATACTTGTCGCAGGCTTCCTTTACAAAAATCTCCTGAGAATTGATTGCCTTTTTGCCTCGTCTGTTCTGCTTTGCATACTGACAGGACTCAGGCTGTAATATCGAAGCTCCGATATTATCCTTCATTTCCACTTCAAGTATATGAACCAGTTCATCCCTTAGCTTTTTATCCTTTATGGGAAAAACTATTTCAACCCTGCGCTCAAGATTTCTCGGCATCCAGTCGGCGCTTCCGCAGTATACTTCGCTTTTTCCGCCGTTTTCAAAATAGAATATCCTGCTGTGCTCCAAAAAGGTTCCGACAATCGATCTTACGGTTATGTTTTCCGAGACGCCGGGTATTCCAACCATCAACGAACAAATACCTCTTACTATGAGGTCAATCTTAACTCCGGCTGTACTTGCAGCGTATAGTGCCGCTATAATATCGGGATCGCAAAGGGAGTTCATTTTTGCCAGGATATATGCTTTCTTTCCTGCCTTAGCATTTTTTGTTTCCCTGCCTATAAGCTCCAAAAATCTGCTCTTTAACCATATAGGCGCAAGTATAAGGTCGTTCCATACTTCAGGCTCGGAATACCCCGACAGCATGTTGAATACCGCGGTGGCATCCTCACCAACCTTTAAATCGCATGTAAACAATCCTATGTCTGTATAAAGCTTAGCGGTTGCATCGTTATAGTTGCCTGTTCCTAAGTGAACATATCTCCTGATTCCGCTCTCTTCTTTTCTGACTACCAAAGTGATCTTGGAATGGGTCTTTAATCCAACTAGTCCGTATATTACGTGAACACCGGATTTCTCAAGCTGTTTTGCCCATTCAATATTGTTTTCCTCGTCAAAACGAGCCTTAAGTTCTACCAAAACAGTAACCTGTTTATCATTTTGAGCCGCCTGCTCAAGCGCTGCAATTATAGGTGAATTTCCGCTGACTCTGTAAAGCGTCTGCTTTATCGCAAGTACACTTGGATCCACAGCCGCCTGTTTTATGAAATCGACTACGGGCTCAAAGCTCTGGTAAGGGTGGTGAAGCATAACGTCACCCTTTCTTATAACGGAAAAGATACTTCCGGTGGTCTCAAATTCCGGTGCGGGCGTCGGGACGTGCTTTTTCTCTCTAAACTCGTTATATCCGGGTAATCCATATATCTTCATGCAGAGAGTAAGGTCCAAAGGTCCGTCGATTTTAAATACTGCGTTATCGTTTACCTTTAACTCTTTTCTGAGGAATTTAAGGAGTCTTTTGTCTATTCCGTCCTCAACCTCGAGTCTTATGGCTTCTCCTCGCTGTCTTTTTTTAACCTGCTTTTCTATCTCCTTTAAGAGGTCCTCAGCCTCATCCTCCTGGATAGTAAAATCTCCGTTTCGGGTAATTCTGTATGGATGAGCACACACGATATCATAGTGGAGGAAAAGCTTTGAAATATTTCTCTCAATTACTTCCTCTAAAAGTATAACTCTTGAAGGTTTCTTTCTTCCGGGCAGAGTAACCAGTCTGTCCAAAACCGCAGGTACCTGAACAGTGGCAAATTCAAGCTCACCGTTGGTTCCTTTTTTTCTAACCATTGCTCCTATGTTTAAAGTCTTATTTCTGATAAGGGGAAATGGTCTTGAAAGGTCCACTGCCATAGGCGTCAGAACAGGATAAACACTCTCTGAAAAATACCTGTCCACAAAACTTTTTTCGGTATTTGTCAGTTCTTCGTGATGGCGTACGATTTCAAGTCCGGCCTTATCCCGAAGCGCCGGAACAAGCGATCTGTTAAAAGCACTGTACTGCTCATTTGTAAGATTATGTATCTCTTCCAAAAGAGCCTCCAATTGCTTCTTGGGTTTCATGCCTGCTATATCCTTTTTATCGTAATCGGCATGTATCATATCAATTAGTGAAGCTACTCTGACCATAAAAAACTCATCAAGGTTAGAGGATACGATACTCATAAATTTAAGTCTTTCAAATAAAGGCACTCGCTTATTTTTTGCCTCATTTAGGACTCTGTGGTCAAACTGAACCCAACTTATCTCTCGGTTTACATAATATTTAGGATCACGAAAGTCTGCCTTCATATTTTTACGCCCTTCCCACAATTTTTTCCGGCATATACTTCATAAACTTGTCATTAAGCTTTTTAATCTCAATCGGCTTTGACAAATAGTCGTCAAAGGTTGCTGCCAGATAAGTCTCCTTTGCGCCTACAACGGCATTTGCCGTAAGTGCTATTACGATTGTTCCGTCAGATATGAGGCCGTTATCCCTCATATTTTTAAGCGTCTCTATGCCATCCATTCCCGGCATCATATGGTCCAAAAAGATCATGTCATAATGCTTTTTTGAAACCATATCTATAGCTTCTTTTCCGGAATGTGCCAAATCCGGTTCTATTCCGAACAGATTAAACAATCCTGCTGCCACCTTAAGATTCATCTCATTGTCATCCACGATGACTATGTCAGCATTTTCCAGCTTAACAAGGCTCTCTTCCTCCTCGTTTTTGTGCATGGAGCTCACTCTGTCCTCGTAGTTTCCGATAGGTGTTTCATCGGCTATCTGCTGCTTTAGCTTAAAGGAAAAACGGCTGCCTATGCCGTACACGCTGTCAACCTTCAGTGAGCTTCCCATCATTTCCAGAAGCCTGGATACGATATTCATTCCAAGGCCGGTTCCCTCAATATTTCTGTTCCTCTTTTCATCGAGCCTTCTGAAAGAATCAAATAGCTTGGACATATCTTCTTTTTTAATGCCTATTCCGGTATCCCTGACGGCAAATTCTATCTCGCACTCTTTACCTATTCGGCCAACTTCATTTACATATAAAGTCACGCTTCCCTTTTCGGTATATTTTACCGCATTTGTAAGCAGATTCATTAATATCTGGGTAATTCTGACATCATCTCCGAACAGTTCGCATGGAAGTCCGTCATCAATTTCAATATCAAAATCAAGGCCTTTGTTTTTGGCCCTCTCGGAAATGGAATTGACCAGATTGTTCACCAGTCCCGCCAATTCGTACTTAACAGGAATAATCTCCATTTTTCCGTCTTCTATCTTAGAAAAATCAAGAATGCTGTTTATAAGTGACAGCAAGGTGTGACCGGAAGATTTTATATTTGAGGCATATTCCTTTACAGAATTGTCCCCCGACTGCCTTAATATCATTTCGTTCATACCCAAAACGGCATTTATGGGTGTACGTATCTCATGGGACATCTGCGCAAGGAAACGGCTCTTGGCATTACCTGCCGCAATAGCCGCATCAGCAGCTTCCTGTATGGTTTTTTTGGCTTCCTCTTCTCTTCTTATCAGTCCTGTAAACTGTCTGTATACTATTATGATTGCACTGATAAAGCAAATAAGGATTATCACGGAATACGCAATCATCTTTCCGTAAATTCTTACAAAATTGCTTACGACATATACAGAGAAATTACTTGCTTCATTGCGGTTAGCAATAAGTATCTTTAATCCGTCGTCATAATCCCTGAAAACGATTGAAGAATTACCGTCAATCTTCAGTTCTCCGTAGGGCAATTCGGATACGCTCTTTATATTGTCCACCGACATCTGGTATCTTCCGTATGGGTGATTTATGATTTCGCCCTGGGCATCAACCAAAAAGGCATATCCGTCGTCCGAATAACTGTCGCCCAAAATGTTTATCAGTTTATCCATATAGAAGTCTATACCGAAGTTTCCAAGGAAATTTCCATCCTCGTCACAGACTCTCTCCGAGAATGTAAGACAGTATAGACCGGTTTGCTCGTCATAGTAAGGGGCAGATATATTCCACCCGCTTTCCGATGCTATTGTATCCTTATACCATTGTCTGTCCTCAACCTTCCAGTCACTGTCCGGTTCCCATCCGTTATTCATATAAACCGTATGTTCCAAATCAGGATTGGTCATATATGAAACCGATATATCGGGATACTGAACCGTAATATCATTTAATGTATTTACGGTTTCCTCATAGTTATCAAGCATATCAGGGTTTGTTGAAACAATGCTGCAGAACATATCCAGGATACTCTTCTGACTGTTTATCCATTCGGAAAGCTTGTACTCATATTCGGCAACATCGTTTTGCATTCTCAGATTGCCCCACTTATAAGTGGCATTCATATTGATGTAAAGACTTACAAGCATAACTATTACCAGAAAGATAACTACCCAGGTTCTGATTCGCCTGTTTACATCACTGCGTCCTGAATAATATTTACCTGTCTTATCCCATTTGCCTTCTGACGAATTACTGAATGCTGTATATGCATTGAGTTCTCCCACCATATTCAAAAGTTCATCGGCATAAGTATGGATTCGCGCAAAGTCAGCATCACTGTCATCGCTTATACGCACATATTCATTATCAGAACACTCCATAATCTTCTTTATGGTAGTGCCTGCGGATGATACAAGTTTATTAAAATATTTATTTTGGGTTTCAAGTGCGAACTCTGCTTTCTTTCTGCCCCTGACACTGATCACATATAGAACTATGATGATTCCGAAAAATACAAGGGTCATTATAAGAATAAAGACAAGCTGAAGATACGACTGTTTATAGAGTTCCCAGTCATTTTCACTCTCTATCAGATACCAACCCGATCCGGATTGAGCCGCAAAAAGGTTGTCATAAAATAATCCTGCCCGAACACGCGCAGTCTGTACGCCTGTGTTCTTTTTTGTAAGCGCAAAAATCCCCTCATATTCCGGATGAACGTCCACAAGACGTTTTCCTATCATATCTTCATCGCTGCATCCGGCGATAATTCCTTCCTCAGTAACTATAACCGCGCTGTTTACGCCCTCGTTATAAAGCGCAGATATATGAGCCTGTATCTCCTCCATCGTATAGTCCACAGCCAAAACCGTATCGCGGTCCGGCAGCATCACAGAGACCGTATAACATATATCTCCGCTTACTGCGTCCACATAAGGCGGCGTTACATATGTCTCTCCGGGCTTTTTTGCCGCACCGACATACCACGATCTCTTTAAAGGATTAAATCCTTCTCTGTTGATAAGACCGGGCAAAACATCCCAACCGGTTCCGGCTATATATACATTCATTAGGCTTCCGTATGTATCCGGCAGACTTTCTCTCTTCTCGTAGATGTATTTGACAAGGCCCGAGCCTGTTCCTACAAGCGGCTCTGCTTCGAGGGCGAGTTTCACCGTAAGGAGCTCCGCATCGTTAATGGTGCTCTCAAGCTCCCCCGTTATGCTTTTAAGCTTATAAAGTCCGGACAGTCTTGTCTGCTGTGACGTAATCCTAAAGATTATCATCATATCAATGACCGTCATGACAATCATTAAAAGCGTTATTAACGCTATGATAATTGTACCTCTTCGGCTCTTTTTATACAAAACATATCCTCCGCATTAAGTAGACATATGTGCGCCCAACAGATAATCGATGAATTGTGTTGCAGTCCTTCCGGAAAGTCCGCCGTGACTGAGTTCCCATTTTCCCGCCTCTGCCACAAGATCCGCTTCCGGAAGAAGTATTCCGTTTCTGGCGGCGAGAGCCTTAACTATCTCAGCGTATTGCTTTTTATCCGGTGATCCGAAATAAATCGTAACGCCGAATCTGTATGCCAATGACAGCTTTTCCTGTACTGTATCGCCATTGTGAAGGTCCTCTCTCATCTCTTCGTTGTCCGAGCTGTTTTCCCTGATGAGGTGGCGTCTGTTGGAGGTGGCGTAAATAAGCACATTGGCGGGTCTTTTTTCAAGCCCTCCCTCAATGATGGCTTTCAGGTATTTGTATTCGATCTCAAAATCCTCAAAGCTTAGATCGTCCATATAGATGATGAACTTATAATTGCGCTTTTTTATCTGCGCTATAACATCGTTTAAATCCTGAAACTGATGTTTATAGATCTCAATTATTCTGAGTCCTCTCTCGTAGTACTCGTTGGCTATTGCCTTTATGCATGATGATTTACCTGTTCCGGCATCACCGTACAAAAGGCAGTTATTTGCCTTAAGCCCCATAACAAAGGACTCCGTATTGTTCTTTAGCTTTTTCTTTGCGCTTTCATAGCCCACCAGATCGTCAAGCTTAACATGAGCAATGTTTAAAATCGGAACTATATGTACTCCGTTTTCGTCATGGGTAACGCGGAACGACTTATGTAAACCAAATTTACCTACTCCGTAGTCCTTATAGAATTTGGTGAGGACTTCCTTCATAGAAACCGCATCGGGCGCTTTGGCAAGAAGAGCCGCAAGTTCGCAAATGCGTCCGCAGATTCTGGTATTGTAGACCTTGCTCTCCCTGGTGCTGGCTTCATAGTCATAAATCAAGTCAAAATCAGGCACCCCGAGGCGCTCGGATACTTTTGTAAAATCAAAGGTGAAAAATTCCCGAAATATCTCGATATCATGGAGAGCTGCGCGATTTATCGTTCCGGTGATTTCTCCCTTTACCTCGCATCCGCAGCTGTAGCTGTTTTCATTGTTGACAAGAAGGTTTGCAAGATAAGTATGCCACAGATTGCCATGGAAGCCGTAATTTCCGGCCTCATCGACAAGTTCATGGAGACACTCGTACATGATGTCTTTAAGTTCATCAACAGGCAGCTCTTCATTGTCATAATTGCTCATAAGATATGACATTTTTTTAAGAAGATCGCCGTCTTCAAAGTCCCTGTAAACAATAAGCTCTTTCTCTCTCATAGTATCTTCCCTTTAAGAAAATAAATGTAAAGATATCAATAGTTGCCTAGGATTCGCATATTAAGCGCTTCCTCCCTAAGACCTCTGAGTGCGTTTTTAACGGATTCATCAGCCAGATTTCCTTCGAAATCTATGAAAAATCTGTACTCCCAGGCTCTCTCTCTGATTGGCCTGCTTTCAATCTTGGTAAGATTGATATTGTTGTATATAAAATGGCTCAGCATATGATAAAGCGAGCCGCTCTCGTGAGGAAGTTCAAAACATATACTGATTTTTTTCGCATCAGTCTTAAATATCTTTTGATTGGTAACTATGATAAATCTTGTCGAATTGTCTTTATTGTCGTTAACGCCCTTTTCAAGGACCTTAAGTCCGTATAGCTTTGCGGCAAACTCGCTGGCTATTGCAGCCTTGGAAATATCTTTATCCTCCGCAACTTTTTTAGCGGCAAAAGCGTTGTTCTTCATACCGATCTGCTGCCAGGGATGATCGCTCAAAAAATGTGAAGATTGCATCAGAGACTGGGGATGTGAATACACTGCCTTTATATCTTTTAAATCCGCACCTGTGCATCCAAGGAGACAGTGCTCTATCTTTATGACCTGCTCACCTACTATATAATCTTCAAACTCCACCAAAAGCTCATATATCTCATTTACCGTACCTGCAGTGGAATTTTCAATCGGAAGGACCGCAAAGTCGGCGCTTCCCTCGTCGAGCGCACTCATGGCATCTCTGAAGGTATCAACATGAGTTGAAAAGATCGCATCTCCGAAATAAGTCTGCATCGCTATATGCGAATATGCTCCCTCGGCTCCCTGAAAAACCACTCTGGCTTTTTCGGTATCAAGTTCACCAACGCCGATAAAAGGCAGTTTTCCCATTGCTCCATGCTCTGAAAGAAGTCTGTACTGGAGCTTTCTGCTCATGGACATGAGCTGCTCAAAAAGCTCCTTGATACCGTGGCGATTAAAATCTCCCGATACCTGTGAAGCTACCTTCTCTAACTTTTGAAGCTCTCTTTCTCTGTCATATACCTTTTTGCCGGTCTCAATCTTGTACTGTGCAACCTGTGCACACAAGTCCATACGCTTTTCGTAGAGCTTAACTATCTGTTCATCGACTTCATCCAAGCCGTTTCTCAAGTCCAATAAATCCATCTTGTAATATCCTTTGGTTTTAAGTAGATTTCTTATCCTTTAAATATATCCTAAAATACGCTTGATAGCAAGTTTTCAGTGATTTATACTTATATTAAAAGATGAATAATTTTTCCGATTTTTCGAAAGGAAAACCTATGAAGAAAATAAATACAAGATCTTTGATAATAATAATCATATTAGCCGTGCTGGCCGTGGGCGCCGGAGTGTTCACGATAGTCAGAAACACCAGAGATGTTCACATAGAAGAATACCCCATGGGAACCATTGGCAATATTGCGGGAAATATAAATAACGGCGGACTTTTTTGCGAGCTCTCAGACAGAGTATATTTTGCAAATGCTTTCGACAATGACACCTTATACTCCATGAATGTTGACGAGACAGATATCAAAAAGGTTTCGGGAGCCGTTATCAGTAACATTATAGGAGCCGGTGATTATATCTTTTATTTCCAGAGAAGTGCATCGGGCGAGACAGGACTCGGAGGAGTAAGAGTTCCAAACTCATTTAACAGATTGAATGTCACAAACAATAAGTCGGTCTCACTGCTTCGCGGCGTTGTAACAAGCGGTCAGCTTGTAGACAACACATTATATCTGCAGGGTATGGATGATAACGGCGCGTATTTCGCAAGCATAGATGTCAACGGAAATAATTACACCGAAATTGGAAGATATGTATTAAATCCCGCTTCAGCATTTGACGGAAGTATCTATTACAATCAAACCGTCGGAAACCATTTCCTAAACAGATTTGATACAAGAACCGGTGCAAATGTAGAGCTCCTTACCGAAAATGTTTGGAATCCCATCCTTTACGGCGATGGTGTCTACTATATGGACCCGGGTAATGAATATCAACTTCGCAGATACAATTTGAGTTCACAGACAATAGATATTTTGACCAAAAGTAAGGTTCAAGCCTTCAATGTAGGTAACGGATATATTTATTATCAGACTATGGACAGTACTCCCGGACTGTACTTTATGGCTACCGACGGTTCCGGAGTTACTCTGATAGCCAACGGGCAATATTGTGATATAAATATGACCTCGAGATATGTCTATTTCAAAGATTATTTTGAAGAAGCGATTATATATCACGCATTTATAGGAAATCCCTCTTATACCGCGTTCTCCGCTGCAAGCCCGATTATTTCCGAGAAATGATTAACATAAAAAGTCCCTTCCGCACTATCTAATAGCGGAAGGGGAACTCAAGTGTAATGCTATTTATCCGAGTACAACATCCACTCAATCTTCTTCGATATGTTCAATACCCGTATTTAAGATCGTAATGATATGAGTATCTGCGGGAGAATAATAAATTGTCTTTCCATCCCTGCGATTTTTTACAAGATCCATCTGCTTTAAAACCCTGAGCTGATGCGAGACCGCAGACTCGCTCATTCCAACAGCCTTTGCGATATCACCAACGCTTAGCTCTGAGCAAAGAAGGACATTAAGTATCTTGAGCCTAGTGGCATCTCCGAACACTTTAAAAAAGTCCGCAAGTTCGCTTAATTCCTCGTCGGGAGGAAGCATATTATCAATTTTTTTTAAAAGTTCTTCGTCCATTTCTCTTCCTTTCATGCTCAAAGTAAGATGTACCCGTTTTTATATGTTTACACCCGTCCCTGTTAGTGTTTAGCTGTGTACTTATCTGTGTATTATCTGTTTGTCTGATTCGTTTTTATGATATCACCGGATGAAGTGATCATAATAATCTGTGCGCCGTACTTATCGGCAAGCTCCTGTGCCCTGTCTGCCCCCAATATAAAGACTGCTGTTGACAGTGCATCGCTTAAAAGACCATTCCCCGCAGGCATTATGACAGTAACTGAGCTTAATCCGCTGTCAGCAGGATAACCTGTACTTTTGTCGATTATGTGATGATATCTGATGCCGTCTGACTCTATATATCTTTCATAATCGCCCGATGTGGAAACCACGCTGTCCGGCGAAACCGAAGTATTTATCATGCTCCCCGATGTATCAAACGGATTTTTTATCCCTATGACCCAGGCCTCACCTGTTAGCTTTTGTCCTATGCAATATACGCTGCCGCCCGCAGTAAGCGTTCCACGGGAAATTTTTTCTTTTTCAGACATGACTTCGTCAAGAAATATTCCTTTTCCGACAGCTCCTAAATCAAGGATCATTCCTTCGGGAATATATATTCTGTGGTCTTGAATTTTTACCTTTTCATATCCGCACTTATCAAGTGCATCTTTTATCTCTTTATCTGTGGGGACCTTAAATTCCGCGCTTTCTTTAATTGCCCCCTCAATGTCCCAAAGGTCTATAACAGCTCCCAAAGTGATATCAAACGCACCGTCTGTTGCCTTGGAAATTTCGAGGCATTTACTTATAT
>JAIKXH010000094.1 GCA_024684215.1 Lachnospiraceae bacterium | reverse complement strand
ACCCAATCTGTAACTGACAAGCGGATTAAAATCATTTAATCTCTCGTACTCATCCGCCATTTTTTCGGGGGATGATGTATGGTCGTTGACATTGCCGCAGAGCACACACCTCATACCGGTGTCCCTGCAGCTTTCCGCTATGGTGTCAGGAGTCAAGTACATATCAAATATACTTGTCACGCCGCTTGTAACATACTCCATAACCGCAAGGCGGGTGAGCTCATATATGTCTCCGGAAGAAAGCTTTGCCTCGTAGGGAAATACCTTACTGTTTAGCCATTCATTTAACGGTAAATCGTCCGCGTATGAGCGAAGGAAAGTCATTCCGGAATGCGTATGGGCATTTTTCAAGCCGGGCATAAGCAGATTGTCGCCGCAATCTATCTCAAAATCCCAGTTTATATGAGGAATAGCGGGCCCCGCATCAGCTATATCATCATTGGTCCCCACATAAGCGATTGAACTATTCTTTATCCACACCTCTCCTCTGAATATATCCGTGTCGGATTCCATTGTGAGAATTCTGGCATTATACAATCGAATATTCATATGCGCTCCTTTCCCGCAGGTACGAAAACAAGGTAAAACACAAACTCAATTAAAAAATATTATAGCATAAAAAAAGAGGAGTAACCACTAGGCTACTCCCCTATTATGAATATTATTCATATGTAATGAAATCGCTGTATTCATCCCATACGAGACAAATCCATGTTTTTCCCTGGTTAAATACTATTTCTTCTTTACTTGCATCATAGTATTTGAAAGGAGCGGAATCCTTCTCTGTGTTTCGAAGCCAATATCCGGGAATAACCTTTCCTTCAGTAAATATATAAGCAGGAGCGTTACCGCACATATTAAAATCGAGGTATCCGTTTCCGTCATTAAAGTAATCTCCGTTGGTAAGCATGAAGACTACATTTGTACAGGTAAGCTCTTCTCCGTTCATCTCATCTATCTGAGGTTCACCAAACTGATATCTGTGATATAAATGATCCGCAGAATTGTAAATAAAGTAAGGAAGAGCATGCGCATATCCGCCATCAGCTGCACCGCTTGTATATCCGCCGGGAGAAATCTTTGTTGCATCCTCAAATTCACTGTATGAGGAAATATTTCCATCCTGAGCAAAAGTAAAGGTCGGCTCAAACGTATCACGGTAATTGGTCTCATATCCGTGTCTGGCCACTGCTGCATTATAACCGTCAATGGTCATGATTCCGGTGTATTCTGTGGAATAACCTGCTGCCTTTCTCTTTTCATCTCTGGCAAATGCTTCATCGGATGATACCTCAAGGCCTAAAACCGATGCCGAGATATTATCTACTCTGTCCGAATTAATGAGCGGACCGGCGTAAGGAACGGTAAGTCCCCAGTTACAATATATCGCATCAAGCGACATGGCTTCGTACACAAAATAATGTCTTGAACTTCTGATTGGGCCTATGTGATCGAGAGCGTCGTAGTCCTCAATAACTGCCATAAGTCTGGTGCATGAGAGCCACTCCATGGGAGCTTCAAATATTACACTTGCTTTAGAAATACCATACTGAGGAAGAGCTGCCTTTGTATTGGGAATCATTACTGCCATAGGTCTTCTGTTGACGACCTCTTCGGCTTTCCACTCTCCGGTAAGATAGCTCTGCTTTTTCCCGTCAATAACAGGTCTGTCTACAATTGTAAGCCCGGTAACAATGCCTTCACTATTAGTGGTATCAGATATCGGATCTTCGTTTACAATAGGCGTACCTGCAAAGTCCGGAAGCACTTCCTCATCGGACGCACACGCCATAAGTCCCAGTGCCGAAATTAACACCAAAACCATTGCAAATAATTTTTTCTTCATTTCAAATTCCTTTATCGTGCAGATTATGTCCGCTTTTTATCAGCATAGATTATCTCATAATGAAAATTTAAGGTCAATAAAATGGGGCTTCACATTTCTTAATATTTCTTAATACTTTAACAGATAATCCTAAACACTTTTATGGCAATTCAATATCATAAAAAAATCCTCAAACCCGCGATTTTAAAGGGTTTGAGGTAATGCTGGTGGCCGGACTTGAACCGGCACGGGATTGCTCCCGAGGGATTTTAAGTCCCTTGCGTCTACCTATTCCGCCACACCAGCATTTCAATCACAGATTTTACCATAGTAAAACCATAATTGCAATCAAAATTTAATTAGTTTTTTATGAAGGATTCTGAACAAATTTAAGCACGGTTGCACTTGTTTCCGGAAGCTTTATATTAAGTATTCCTGTGTTCAGCTTGTAAAGAGTCTCATTTAGGGTATATCCGGTGGCATTTGACTGGAAGATTACCTTCATATATCCGCTTCTGTGCGTTCCAAGTTCCCAGGCATATATCTCCTTTTCGACCTCACAATTGTTGTTGTTTATAAGGATTATACACTGATCGAGTCTGGTAAATCTTCCGTAAGCTATATAGTTATAATCACTTCCCAGCTTTTTAATGGAACCTTCTCTAAGCTCGGGATATTTTTTCCTAAGGGCAATAATATCCCTATGGAACTGTATCATCTGCTGATCTTCTCTGCCCCACGGATATGTCCTGCGGTTGTCGGGATCGGTAAATCCGCACACGCCGGCCTCGTCACCGTAATAAATGGTAGGTGCACCGGGCCAGGTCATCTGAATCACTACCGCTTCACGCATCACTGCCTTGTTTATACCTTCCTCTGCGGCTCTGGGACCCAAAGTATTTGTACGTCCTACCTTGTGGTTGGTTCTCGTCAAAAATCTTGAGTGGTCATGATTTGACAGTTCATTCATCGCAACCTGCCATGAAGGCATTGAAAAGCTGGATGTATGGTGGATCATGGCACCCCAGAAACTCTCGGCATTTCCGAGAAGGTTTTCTCTGAAGTCGTCACTGTGCTTTTCCATACCTGTCAAAAACCAGGTAACCGGCTCCATGAACGCGTCATAGTTCATGACCGTATCCCACTCGTTACCCTGCAGCCAGTCTCTGGTGGTGCCGTAATGCTCCGCAAGGATTAATGCCCCGGGATTAGCCTGCTTGACAGCTTTTCTGAAATCCTGCCAGAATTTATGGTTAAACTCCGGAGAATGACCTAAATCTGCCGCAACATCAAGTCTCCATCCGTCAACGTTAAAGGGCGGTGAAACCCATTTTTTTGCAACCTCCAATATATAATCGTAGAGCTTTTTCGAGCCCTCATAATTGAGCTTCGGCAGCGTATCATGTCCCCACCATCCGTCATAAGTGGGATTGTAGGGCCATCTGCTCTCGTCGTTAAAATCGAAATAGCTCCTGTAAGGGCTGTCCGCACTAACAAAGGCTCCCTTATCATATCCGTCAACGTTCTCATAGATACGTTCCCTGTCCATCCACTTATTGAATGAACCGCAGTGATTGAAAACACCGTCAAGGATAACTTTAAGTCCGCGCTTATGAGCCTCCTCCACCACTTTGGCAAAAAGCTCATCACTGGCAGTAAGGTTGTTAAATCCGGTAACCCTTTTTATATATCTGGTTGAAAGCCTGTTTTCGCGGCAGCCTGATGGAAGAAGTTCACCTTCGTCGTCCACTATCTTTCCGAAATGAGGGTCTATATGATCGTAATCCTGAATATCGTATTTGTGGTTTGAAGGCGATACAAAAAGCGGATTGAAATAAATAACCTCTACCCCAAGGCCCGCAATATAATCAAGTTTATCGAGAACTCCCTGCAAATCTCCGCCATAGAAGCATCTGACATCCATGGTCGCAGGATCCTGATCCCAATTTTCCACTCTGACAACAGGCTCACCGATATAGCAATATTCGTTGGATAAGACATCATTGGACTTGTCCCCGTTGCAAAAACGGTCAACGTATATCTGATACATTACCGCGCCCTTTGCCCATTTAGGAGTTGAAAATCCGGGTATAATTCCAAAATTGTAATACTCGTTAACATCTCTGGTACATCCCCTCATATCGTAGTAGCATACCAGCTTTCCCGATGTTATCTCAAAATAATAGGAGAACTTTTCATCCTTTAAAAGTACTTCTACCTCGTAATAATCAAAATGAACCGCTGTCTCAACCTTGCTCATGAGGTACTTGTTTCCGCGCCATACAAGACACACATAATCCACGTTGTTTTTAGCGGTTCTGAATCGAATCTTCACTCTGGAAAAAGCGTCCGGTTCAGCGGGAGATACATATTCGGCGGAAGTGTCGCTGAAAAGAGCTCTCGTATTGAAAACAGGACGCATCGTATTTATATACTGCTCAAGATATAATAATTTGTTACGCTTTTCCAGGTCCATATTTACTCTTATTCCAATCTTTAAAATTGATAAAGATATCAAAATAATTATAAGGAAAACGGTTTTATAAGTAAAGAATCATACACCAATATTTTACAAGAAATATATCTATTATTCAAGAAATAAAGAAAAGCGAAAAGGACAGCCGGGGAAGCTGTCCTTTTCTTAGAGAAGGTATTTCTTGGGGGTATAGCAAAAAAACTAATGTATTGGGGTACAATCAGTATATTATCACAGTGCCAAAATGAAAGTAAGTCTCACTTTACACAAAATTGACAACAAACCCAATACTATTTTGTGCATATTTACTAAACAAATAGCTCTTCAAACTCCTCGCGGGAGATTCTCTCTTTCTCGAGAAGAAGATCTGCACACTTATGAAGTACATTCTCGTGCTCCAAAATAATGTCTTTTGCCTTTTTATAACAATCATCGATAATAGCTTTTACTTCTTTATCGATTTCGCCTGCAACTACTTCACTGTGGCTCTTTGCATGTGCCAGATCGCGCCCGATGAATACCTCATCGTCATCATCTTCATAGCATATAACTCCGATATTCTCGCTCATTCCGAATCGGGTAACCATCATTCTGGCAGTCTTTGTAGCCTTTTTGATATCGCTTGATGCTCCGGTAGTAATATCTCCGAATATAATTTCCTCTGCAATACGTCCGCCGAGAGAAACCATTATATCCTGAAGCATCTTGCCCTTTGTAAGGTACATGTCATCCTTTTCGGGAAGAGGCATTGTATATCCGCCCGCGCCCTGTCCGGTAGGAATAATCGATACTGTAAACACAGGGCCCACATCAGGAAGCACATGGAACAATATAGCGTGTCCGGCCTCGTGATATGCGGTAATCTTCTTTTCTTTCTCAGAAACGATCTTACTCTTTTTCTCGGTACCTATTCCGACCTTTATGAAGGACTTTCTAATATCCTCCATTGAAATATATGCCTTATTTTCCTTTGCTGCTTTAATAGCTGATTCATTCAAAAGGTTTTCAAGGTCTGCACCGGTAAATCCTGCGGTAGTTCTTGCAATCTGCCCGAAATCTACGTCATCACCGATGGGTTTTCCCGTAGCGTGAACTTTGAGAATCTCTTCTCTGCCCTTTACATCGGGGCGTCCGACAACTACCTTTCTGTCAAAACGACCGGGTCTTAAGATTGCGGGGTCAAGTATATCAACGCGGTTGGTAGCCGCCATAACTATGATTCCTTCGTTGGTCTCAAATCCGTCCATCTCGACGAGCATCTGGTTAAGTGTCTGCTCTCTCTCGTCGTGACCGCCACCCATACCGGTTCCGCGGCGTCTGGCCACTGCATCGATCTCATCAATGAAAATAATGCAGGGAGCTTCCTTTTTAGCGGTTTCAAACAAATCTCTGACTCTCGATGCGCCGACACCGACAAACATCTCCACGAAATCAGATCCGGAGATACTAAAGAACGGCACCTTGGCCTCTCCGGCTACGGCTTTTGCGAGAAGGGTTTTACCTGTTCCGGGGCTGCCTTCAAGCAAAACTCCCTTGGGGATTCTTGCTCCGAGAGCAGTATATTTTCCGGGGTCTTTTAGGAAATCGACTATTTCCCTAAGTTCCTCTTTTTCTTCCTCTAAGCCCGCAACGTTTTCAAACTTGATCTTACATTCTCTGATGACTTCGGCGTGACTCTTTCCGAAATTCATCATCTTGGAATTGCTTCCTCCGCTGCCTGCACCGGCGCTTCCGGCAAAGAGCATTATAAACATAAATACAACCGCCACTATTATTACAATAAGCGGTATGAGAATGTTTAATGTCCATACGGTCCAAAAGCTGTCCTTAACTATAGGGTCGTAGCCCTTTTCTCTGATGAGTGTCTCTATTTCCGACACGTTTGTCACATAAAGTCTTTTTGTAGAACTTCCGTTAAATGTGACGCTTACATAGCCGGTATCGCTGCCCTCATCCGGGGTAATAATAATGTCATTGGCCTTTCCGGCATCCATATCCTCTACGAACTGGTTATATGTGTAGGGTTCCGCGCTGCTGCGCACAATATTTAGAACTACCACGACTGCCACGATCAAAAACATAAAAATCAGGTAACCGCGGAATCCCCTCTTGTTACTGTTCAAGAATTTTTCCTCCGTCTATCATATTTTTAAGGGCAATAATTGCGCCCCGCCGGCTCTGCTCCCGGCAAATAATTATTTATTAGTCGAATTTGACTACTCCGATATAGGGTAGATTTCTGTATCTCTGGTCATAATCAAGTCCATATCCGACTACGAACTCATCGGGTATCTCAAATCCGGTATAATCAACGTTCACGTCGATAACTCTGCGCTCGGGCTTGTCCAAAAGAGTACAAAGCTTTAAAGATGCGGGTTTTCTGTCCCTCATCATTGAGAGCAGATAGCTGAGCGTTCTGCCGCTGTCTACGATATCCTCAACAATGATAACATCCTTGTCCTTAATTGACTCATCGAGGTCTTTTACGATTTTAACAACACCGCTTGATTTTGTATCTCCGCCATAACTTGAAACAGACATAAAATCAAGTGATACGGGAACAGTAATCCTCTTTGCAAGCTCACAAAGGAAGAAACTTCCGCCCTTTAAAACGCAGATAAGATGCACCTGCTTTCCCTGGTAATCACGGCTTATCTGTTCACCTATTTCCTGAATTCTCCGGTCTACTTCATCCTCGGGAATCATAATTTCAACATGATGTTTTTCCATTATTATTACCTCTCATATTTTAAACTCATAATTTTTTGAGTGTTATCGTCTATAAAAAGGTCGTCGCTCAAACGGTAGCCTACAAGCCACAATACTTTATCTCCCACTGCTGCAACGGGTACGGAGTCCCTTACGGACTGTGGGATTTTTATATCGATCATAAACTGCTTAAGACTCTTTTTACCAAAGGTGCCGCCTTCCTTTTTAACCATTATATAATCCCCGGCACGGCGCGTTCTAAGCGTTATCAACCCATCTATTTTATCATAATCAACTAATTTAGTATACTTATTTGCCCCGGCATCGTCCTTAAAATTATATAAATTTTCTTCGGTTCCCGGGCCGAAAACTTCCCTGCAAACATTGTCTAAATTGCTGTCATAGGTTTTTGTTATAAGTCTCCCCTCAACAGGGTTTTCCTGCTTACTTTCCTGCATTTTTTCAGGCTCGTTTTCAGGCTTATTTTGGGGCTTGTTTTCAGTGTTATTTAAAGTCTTTTTTATATCACCTGCGCTTGCTTTTTTCTCTATGACAATCCTGTCATATTCTCTTTTTGCAGTAACCGACTTTGCTAAATCCACGCTTCTGTTTCCGCTTCTTTGTACCAAATCAAGCACCTGCGAAATCTGAAGGCTTCCTATATCCTTTGCTCCGCCCGCCGCATTTGCCAGAGCTTTGTGCAGTACCCTTCTTTGAAGCGCTACATGATATTTTGATAGCGTATCCGCTGAAAATGCATTTTCTTTCGGCAAATAGCACTCTTCAAAAGCTACAGCGGTAACCGATTCGAGATAATCCTCCGTCTCCGATAAAATTTCACCGGAAGCGTTTATCCTTTTAACCACCCCGGAAGATATACTTTCCGCAACAGGTAAAATGTCATGCCTGATCCGGTTTCTGGAATACAGGTTTAGCTCATTTGTGGCATCTGTTACAAATCCGATATTTTCGCTTGCAAGTATAGCTTCGATTTCGCTTCTCTCCAAACACAAAATAGGCCTTATTATATCAAATCTCCCTTTTCTGATTGCCGGAATACCGGTCAGTCCCTTTAGCGCGCTTCCTCTGAAAAGATTAAAAAGAACGGTCTCGGCATTGTCGCACATATTGTGAGCCACCGCGATTTTTATGGTTTTACGGGCTTTAGATTCAGCAGAGTTTATTTCTGCGATGTTTTCTTCCGCCTTTTTAGCATTTTTATTTGCCTCCGCTTTTTTAGCAAGTTCATTTGCCCCAACCTTTTTGGAAAGCTCTTTTTCAGCCGCCTCCTCAAAGGCGTCATATCTTACTTTTCTGCCGATTTCCTCCTCAGACATCCCCCACTCTTTCGACAGCGCAGGAATATCCTTTTCCACAAGAATATATCTGACATTCCATTTTTTACATAAATCGCAAACAAAAGCCGCATCCCGTCCGGCTTCTTTTCTGATGCCGTGATTGACGTGAACTGCGACTATATCAAGGTCCATATTTTTTCTGAATTCGCATAACAAAAATAAGAGGCAAACCGAGTCCGCCCCTCCAGAAACACCAACGATAACCGTATCGCCTTTTGAGATTAAATTTTTGGCCTCCGAAAAGGAGGCCACTTTTTCCATTAATGCGTTATCCATTTAATTGTCTTTGCGGAAAACTATCTCGCCATCCTGTACAAGTCCCAAAGTCTCGCGTGCTTTATCTGCAGCGTATCCTTTTGTCTGTACTTCCTTTTCATATTCATCAAGCTCTAATGAACGCTCCTCCTCCAATGCTATCTGGGAATCCAAAGTAGCATCCTGAGTATTGTATGCTTCAAGCTTACTTTTAGTCTCTCTTCCCTGTATAAAAATGATTACGGAAATAAGCAGCACAACCATTGCCACTAACACAAAGCCCATAAAGCTGCTATGCTTTTTTCTTCTCGCCAAAGCGGTTCTAGCCATAAAGAAAATCCCTTCCTACATATACAGGTGTTTACATAATTTTAACCCTTGTTTATCGGGCGCGTCAACCCATAATTAGACAATGTACTTGAACAATTCCTTTGCCTCATCCTTTTTTACAGTCTCGGCAACATCAAGCACTTCAACCTTCACATCCTTGTTTCCGAAGGATATGGTTATTATATCTCCGACCTTAACATCCGTAGACGCCTTGGCCACCTTATCGTTTATCATTACTCTACCCGTATCGCAGGCTTCGTTTGCGATGGTTCTGCGCTTTATAAGCCTTGATACTTTAAGGTATTTATCTAATCTCATATATATTACTCCGAAAAAACAGGCGCATCCAAACGGGTGCGCCTAAATAAATCTTAACACTAAACTAATTAGTTTACAGCGTCCTTAAGAGCCTTACCAGCCTTGAACTTAGGAGCCTTTGAAGCCTTAATCTTCATCTCTTTACCGGTCTGAGGGTTTCTTCCGGTTCTAGCTGCTCTCTTAGCAACTTCGAAAGTACCGAAACCAACGAGCTGAACCTTATCGTTCTTCTTAAGAGCCTTGGTAACAACAGTGATGAAAGCGTTAACTGCTTCCTGTGCGTCCTTCTTTGAAAGCTTAGCTTCCTCAGCAACAGCTGCAACAAACTCAGTCTTGTTCATGTTAAATATTCCTCCTGAATTATGAGATTATTAGTAGCAAATAAAAGCTACTCTTTATATATACTTACTTTCTTGCATTTTGTCAAGAAAATACAGCAAAAAACCGCCTAAATTCAGCATTTTTTTGCATTTTTATGGTTCAGCAACCAAATCTGCAAAGGAAAATGATACATCTTTATCATCACCATCCACGGAAATTGTGTAACTTCGCGTGATATAACCCGTTTTACTCAGGGTTATGACGTGTAATCCCTCCACCTTTTTAAAACTGCAAGGGCTTATTCCCACATAGGATCCGTCTATATATATTTCTGCTCCCGAAGGTGCGTCCACATAGACCTTATAATAGGTGGTAGTGGTTTCCGCAGTAGTAGTGTCTGTGCTTGCAGAACTGTCTGTGGTAGTTGTTGTGTCTGATGATGAATCCGCAGTCGCAGTGCTGCCTGTAGATGAATCTGTAGTTGTGGTGCTTTCTTTAGATGAATCTGTAGTCGCAGTACCCGTGGATGAGTCTGTAGCCGTGCTTGTACTTCCGGAGTCTGAACTCTCAACCGTACTGTTATCTACAGCCTCCAGCGTGATATTGATGCCCGCACTCTTTTGTCCGACGTTCAAATACTGCGTGATGGTGGTATATCCGTCCGCCTTGCATATGAGCTGGTGGAGTCCGTAAGTTAATTCCACGGCCTCCGAAACCTTGGTCTGTTCTCCGTCTATATAGAGCTTTGCAGTGGTAGGTGTAAGTGAAAACAGCACCATACCGGTTTTGGGATTTGCAAATTCGACATCGGAAAAATCGAGCGACGACTCACTGTTTCGGTTTATGACAACGCTCTTTTCCGCAGTGGTACCCGAGCCGCTTATCTTTACCTGATATTTTCCCTCGGGTACGGTAATAAGCATATCCTCGGTAACCTTTTGAATCACCGAATATCCAATCTCAATCCATCCGTCTATAAATCCCTGATGCCCGGTAAGCCTTAAATATCCATGGCCTTTTTCTACATTCACGCTGTAGACGCTGGTTCCTATTCCCTGGAATGTAAGCTTATCCGTGGATATAATATCCTGCTCAGCTATCTGGGCACCGTCGGAAAAATATACTGCATCGGAGCTGATCTTGTACACATCCTCTCCAATGGTTACCTCTCTTTTGACACTGTCCAAAGAATATCTGTCAGTTTCCGATATAGTCCATGCCCCTTCGGAAATCTTCATTTCGGTAAGATGCTTTTTGTCCTTTATGAACTTCACATCCACTATATCTCCGACGTTAAGCTGGCTGAGGGCCAAGGTCTTTCCGTGCTTGTCATAAAAACACGTGGTTCCGTCGTATGAAAGCGTGTAGTTTCTACCTATATCCAGATTGTAAAAAGAAAGAGTACTGTTTTCCTCATCCTTTTTGACCAAAATCGGTGTGTCTGCCGAGTCATAACTGCCAAGCCCATACACTATTGGCGCAGAAGCTGTGCTCTCATCTCCGGCTATGACAGGTGAAGGCGTATCTTCCATAGACAGCATACCGCACCCGCTTACAGCCAGTCCCGCCGCCATAATCAGAGCAGGCACCGCATATTTATTTTTACCGGCAAAAAATTTTTTCACTTATTTCTCCGAAAGGAGCTCTTTCGCTCTGTTTTTCAAATACTCCGGGTTATTTTTTTCAGGTTCGTCCAAAACTTCGTCAAGAAGCTTAGAGAGTATATCTCCTATCTTCGGTCCGGGTTTTGCACCAAGGCCTATCAGATCGCTTCCGTTTATCTTTAATTCCTTGATTGATACACACTCGCCTCTTTCAAGGATCTCTTTATATATTCTATCCCACTCGCTTATATTTTCAAGCTTCTCTGCCCTTTTATATTCACTTTGCGCAAGAACATCGGCTTTTTTTACTTCCAGTAAAAGCGGGAAATTGTCTTTGCCTATTTTATTTATTGCCCTTCTGATAAACTTTTCTTCCGGCTTTAGACTGTATCCGTAATCATGATACTTAACCAGGATCGATACTTTATTTATGGTATCATTGTCCATCTTGAGACGTCTTAAAACAAGTTTGGCCATCTCCGCGCTCTTCGCCGGATGCCCTCTGAAATGAGTGGTTCCGTCTTCGTCGACTGTAATGGTTTTACTTTTTGCAATATCATGGAAAAGCATAGCAAGCCTCAGCACAGGGTCGGGCCTGATATTGTTTATGCTTATAAGTGTATGTTCGCCCACATCGTAGCAATGATGTAAATGCTTTTGAGGCGTCTTCATTATATCGTCAAATTCCGGCAAAAATACCGCTGTCATTCCGGTTTCATAAGCCTTCTTCAGTTCCATGGGATGATCGGAAACCAAAAGCTTTATAAGCTCCGTATGAATTCTCTCCGCGCTTATCTTTTCCAGATTGCCCGCAAGGTCGATGATTGCTTTTTCCGTATCCTCATCTATCTCATATCCGAGCTGAGCCGCAAATCTCACGGCTCTAAGCATTCTAAGAGCATCTTCGGAAAATCTCTCATGTGGATCCCCCACACATTTAATCAGCTTTCTGTCAATATCACCAAGCCCGTCAAACATATCGACGAGGCCTTCCTCGTCATTGTAGGCCATGGCATTTATAGTAAAATCACGTCTTCTTAAATCTTCTCTTAATTCTCTTGTAAAAGTAACTTCCTTTGGATGTCTGCCGTCCTCATAAATCCCGTCCAACCTGTAGGTTGTAACCTCAAAGCCCTCATCTCCCAGCATCACTGTAACCGTTCCGTGCTGAAGGCCCGTATCAACCGTACGTCTGAAAAGTTCCTTTACACGGTATGGGTCTGCAGAAGTTGTAATATCCCAGTCCTGCGGTACTCTGCCAAGGATTGAATCCCTAACGCATCCGCCCACCACGTACGCCTCAAAGCCGGCTTCCATAAGGGTTTTTATTATGAAATTAGCCCTCTCGGGAATTTCTATTTTTACTTTATCTGCTGTCATCAAATACTAAATCCTATTTAAAATAAACTTATCTATTACCGTCACAAGGCCATCCTCATCATTGGAGCCTGTAATGAAATCTGCATTTTCTTTCACTTCATCTTTGGCATTTGCCATCGCCACACCAACTCCAGCATATTTAATCATAGAAATATCGTTAAATCCATCGCCGCAGCATATGGTATTTTCCCTCTTAACTCCTATTATATCAAGCATTGCGTCCAACGTGTCGGCTTTGCTGACATTTTGGGGCATCACTTCAAGGAAAAACTCCTCCGAGCGGTAGATTGAAAGACTGTCACCGTATTTTGCCAAAAGCTCCTTTTCATATCCCGCAGCCAAAACTCCCGGCGCGGTTATAAGCACTTTATTTACCGGATAATTTATGAATTCCTTAAAATCATATACGGTTATAACCTTCATCTGGTTGATACGAGCCTCTAAAAGCACGTACTCATCCGGCTCAAATGCGGAAATAACATAATTACCGCATTTATCGATACCTTTACTCTCAAGGTAGGGTCCCTGAACATTTACTTCGTATTTGTTTCCCTCCAGATAGTAGGATATGATTCCGGCGTCCTTTTCCTTTGCAAACTCATAAATCTCCCCCGGTATATTTTCGGGCAGTGTTTTCTGATAGATTATTTCGCCGTCTGCGCAGCTTTTTACTCTTGCGCCGTTAAAGGACAGCAAATAGCCTCCGTATTTGGCTAGCTCGAGCTCGCTTTCATATCTCATCATTCCGGGAGTGGGTCTTCCCGACGCCAATATAACCGCATGTCCCATGTTCATAATATTTTTAATGGCAGCCGCGGTTTTAGGTGTTATTTCTTTTTTTGAATTGGTTAAAGTTCCGTCTATATCAAGCACAAGGGCCTTGCGCTCATTTATTCCAAGCTTGTTCATATAAGTCCGATTCCTTTTTCATTTCGTTTAAGAATCCAAATACCATCGGAAGCGTAAGTATAAAAGAGCATATATCCGCTACCATTTGTGCCATCTGAACTCCGCGAAGTCCTAAAAAATAAGGCAGTACAAATACCGCAGGGATCAGAAAAAGTCCCTGCCTTGCTCCGGATAAAACCGAGGCTCTGAAAGTCTTTCCCACGGATTGAAGCATCATATTTGAGAGAACAACAATACTGGCAAGTGGAAATACCACGATTTGGTATCTAAGTGCAACGGTACCTATCCTTATTACGTCGAGATCGTCTTTTCTAAAGAAGGTGATTATCTGCTCCGAGAAAATAAAGCTTACTACTGCGATGGCAAGGAGTACAAAAAAAGCAATCCTTACACAAAACCAAAACGCTTCCCTCACGCGGTCATATTTTTTTCCACCGTAATTCATACCACACACGGGCTGAAATCCCTGGCCGAAGCCGATAAGGGCGGAGTAACAAAACATTTGATATCTGCCCACAACGCTCATCGCAGCAATAGCCGCATCCGATACAGGCGCACCGTAAGTTCCCGCAGCACGATTTAAAAATATAGTGGAAATACTTCCGAGCGCCTGTCTTACCAAAGAGGGGAAACCGCCCTTAAAAATCTCCGCCATATAATACCATCCGAAATGAACTCCTTTCAGACTGACTCTTAAGTTTCCGCCTTTTCGGGTCATAAACAAAAGTATGACAAGGCTGGTGATCTGGCTGACTACCGTAGAAAGAGCCGCACCTGCAACGCCAAGTTTAAAAGCAAAAATGAAAAGCGGATCAAGCCCGATATTCAAAATTGCACCGGAACATATTCCGACCATAGCATAGGTAGCGCTTCCCTGAAACCTTAGCTGGTTGTTTACCACAAAGCTGCTCATGGTAAAAGGCGCCCCTATAAGTATGATTCTAAGGTAATCTACGGTGTATGGAAATATCGTTTCCGTTGAGCCCAGCAGTATCGCTATAGGCTTTAAAAATACAAGTCCCACTGCAGATACAACAATTCCTGTGGCAAAAGCATAGACAAAACCTGTGGAAGCCATATCGGCAGCCGCATCAAATTCTCCGGCACCAAGCTTTCTCGATATGTAATTTCCGGATCCGTGACCATAGTAAAAACCCAATGCCTGGATTATGGCCATTACCGAAAACACGAGGCCTACTGCTGCTGTAGCCTGAGTATTTATCTTTCCCACAAAGAAGGTGTCCGCCATATTATATAAAGCAGTTATCAGCATGCTTATAATTGTAGGCACAGAAAGCTTTCCCACCAATACCGGTATCCGTTCGCTCTGCATATAAGCCACTTTCTCCTGCTGTGGCATTTTACCTATTGATTTCATTTAAGTCTATCCTCTATAGCATCGGTGCAGCCTACCTTGCCGCCCCTATCGTACCAAGCGCAACAAAACTTACCGCCCCTATCGTACCAAGCAGCAAAACTTACCGTCCCTATCGTATCAGGTGCGGCAAAACTTACCCTCACTTAATCATATAAATAGAAAATAAGGGCAGGTACATAACCTGCCCCTAAAAAATTATAAATTAATTGTCTGACATCGTCAATCACGATGAGCTCTATCAATTATTACCGGTTGTCTCAGCGTTCTCGGTCTCGGTACTTTCGGTCTCAGTAGCTTCAGTGCTTTCTGCATCAGTAGTTTCAGTGCTTTCAGTCTCTGTGCTCTCAGCCTCGTTGCTTTCAGCCTCAGTGGTCTCTGCGTCAGTAGATTCAGCAGCGGCTTCTTCTGCTTCAACCTTTAAATAATTGAGATCTCCGGTGACTTCCATACCCTCTACGATAGTCTCAAGATACTCGTTCATGCGAGTGTTCATCATTGCATCTTTGACACTGAGCTTCCAAACAGGTTCAGCCTGCTCAAGGTAATAAACTACATAAGTGTATGCCTCACCAACATAGAAGCTTGAAACATCACCCTTCTTTCTGTCAGCGCTGAAGATCCATTCCTTGATTTCTCCCTCGTATGTCTCAGGGTTCTGATTCTTGTAAAGTCCGCCCTCGGTAGAGTCAAGAGAATAAGTCTTAACCAAAGTCTCAAAAGCTTCCTCAGTCTTGTCGCTCGCTTCCCACTCAGCCATAATCTCGGCTCCGTTGTCGGTATCGGTAACGATGGCACGAATATTTACGGTGGGTTCCTCTGAACGGAAACGTGAATCAAAGCCTACCACATAGTAGAGACTTGTTGCAGTGTTTTCGATAACTGTAGTGTCTCCGTTAGCACGACCGTCCTCGAAAAGCCACTCTCTGATACTGTATACAACATCGCTTGAGAGTTCATTTTCATGATAGGTTCCGTCGGTCATAACGGTAGATACGGCTTTGTCAGCCTCCTCCTTTGCGACTGCCATGGCGGCCTCTTTCTCAGCGTCGGAAGGAGTATAGGTTCCGTCCTCGGCTACAGCGGCTCCCTCATCGGCAAGCTCGGTAGGCTCGGTAGGAAGAGTCGCACTTACGGAAGTAAGATAATAATTTACGCTGTCATAATCTGCAGCATTTTCAGTATAATAAGCCTCAATTTCCTCATCCGTGGGAAGCTTTGAATCATATACACTCTCGTAGTACTCAGAAACCTCAGCAGCACCTTTTACTACAGATTTAAGTCTTGCCTTGGTAGCATACTTTCCGTATACACTCTTAAGGTAATCGGCTACATTTGAATTGGCTTTCTTTGCTGCATCTTGTGCATTCTCAAGGAAATTGTTCCATTCCTCGGTGGCATCGTAGCTAAAGCCTGCTGCCTTTGCTTCTCTTTCAAGTGCAACATTTTGCTTTAACTGGTCTACGGTGAGCTGCTCAAAATAATCCTTAAAGGTGAGCTTATCGTTATACATTACGGTAGAAGGATCAGTGCTCTCGGTAAGTCCGTAATATGAAAGATAGCTTCCGTAATTAGCAATATAATTGTTCTTTACAGTGTTATAAACATAATCAAACTCTACGGTTCCGATCTTTTCTCCGTCTATGTTAACAACTGTCTTTTTAAGAGCCATAATATTTCTGACAGGGAATGAAAGAATAAATCCAAGTACCGCTGCGGCAAGGATGATTCCTACAATTTTCCATATCATAAGTGATTTGGCTTCCTTTTTCTTATCCTCAGCTCTTTTTTGCATTTTAAGATCATATTTTGTCATGGTCTTTTCAGCCTGCTGAGAATCCTTTTTTATATCTGACATGAAATAGTCTCCTTTAAAAAGAAAGATTTGCACGAGAGCACCCGTGCAAATCAGTATTTTACATCATTTCATTTTAAAAATAAAGTATTTCACAAAAAACTCACACTTAACAGAGATTAATATTTCTTTATGAATTCTTTCTGTACTGAAGTGGAGTCTGTCCCATAGTCTTTTTGAAAAGTCTGTTAAAGTTCTCGACATTTTCATAGCCAACCTCGGCAGCGATACTTTCCACGCTCATTGAAGTTCCGTGGAGGAGGTTCTTTGCCCTCTTCATTCTCTCGCTCTTGACAAGATCCTGGAAGGTCTGGCCTGATTTTTCACGGATAAATTTTGATAAATAAGGCTTTGAGAGATGGAACTCATTTACGAGATTATCAAGGGTTACTTCCTTGTAGTTGGACTGGATATAGCTGATAATCTGGATTATTCTCTCTTCTCTTCCCTGAGTGATGTACTGCTCTGCGGCAAGTCTGTTTACCGCACTTACAAGAGCAGCGATGGACGCCTTAATGATATCCTCGTCCACGCCTACGCCCCAGTACATTTTATCATTCTGCATAATTCCGACATAAGCGGCAGCCTTCGAGCTTGAACTCTTGGAAATAGCGTGCTCCTCGTATACGGAGATCTCGTAATCCACACCGAAAAGGTTTTTAACCGCATTACTTACAGCATCAAGACGTCCGTTTCCGTTTGCATATATCTGTCTTGTTACGCCGCCCATATCTACACTTACTTCCGCGGTAATTCCCCTTTCCTGCTTGAAATGGCACTCCGGAATCGCAAAAATAGCCTTGGGTTTAATATAGGTTTCTTCAAAAATCTGATAGATTTCCTTGGGCATAAGCTCCTGGTGACGTCTGTCGGATACACCCTTTATGAGATAGCCCACCTCTTCCTGCATAGTCTTGGGAAGCGAGAATCCAAACTGGTTCTTAAGTACAAATGCAACTCCGCCCTTACCGGAGGTTGAATTGATACGGATAACATCGGATTCGTATTCGCGTCCGACATCCGAAGGATCGATAGGAAGGTAAGGAATATCCCAGCGCTTTCCGGTCTTTCCCGCCTGACGCCAGGCCATGCCTTTGCTGATGGCATCCTGATGAGAACCGGAAAAAGCTGTAAATACAAGGTCTCCGGCGTATGGAGTTCTCTCGTGCACACGAAGGTTTGTAAAGCTCTCGTATTTTTCACGGATCTCCATGATGTGGGAGAAATCAAGTCCGCTGTCCACACCGTGTGTCATCATATTGTTGGCAAGTGTAACTATATCAACATTTCCGGTTCTCTCGCCGTTTCCGAAAAGTGTACCCTCTACTCTGTCTGCACCGGCAAGAACTCCAAGCTCAGCATCGCCCACGCCCGTACCGCGGTCATTGTGAGGATGAACGGAAAGTACCACATTATCCCTATACTTAAGATTCTTGCTCATATACTCAATCTGGCAGGCAAATACATGCGGCATCGCAACCTGTACGGTAGAAGGGAGATTGATGATAACCTTTTTATTCTTGGTAGGCTTCCACACATCGAGAACCGCATTGCACACCTCAAGGGCATATTCGGGCTCTGTCTGCGAAAAGCTTTCGGGACTGTACTCAAACATAAAGTTTCCTTCAGTCTCATCCGCAAGCTTTTTTAAGAGCTTTGCACCCTCAACGGCAATCTTTTTAATCTCTGCCTTGTCCTTTTTGAAAACCTGCTCGCGCTGCTCTACGGAAGTAGAATTATAAAGATGCACAACCGCCTTGGGAGCGCCCTTTACAGCCTCAAAGGTCTTTTTAATGATATGTTCTCTGGCCTGTGTAAGTACCTGGATGGTCACATCGTCGGGGATCATATCTTTTTCGATAAGAGTACGGATAAATGCATACTCGGTATCGGAAGAAGCGGGAAATCCCACTTCAATCTCTTTAAATCCTATCTTTACAAGCATTTCAAAAAATTCCAGCTTCTGCTCTAGGCTCATAGGATCGATAAGCGCCTGATTTCCGTCACGCAAATCTACGCTGCACCAGATGGGTGCTTCGGTGATCGTATCCTTCTTAACCCAGTCATAAGTAACTACCGGAGGCATGTGGTAAGTTTTCTTATATTTCTCACTGTATTTATTCTTTGAAACTGCCATTTTTAATACTCCTTTGATATGAAATATTTCAGAAATCATTGTAAATACTATCACTGATAGCATTTTCTTGCAAGACTTTATTTAATTTATTTATTGACTTATTTTATCATATTGATAACATATAAAAATAGTGCAACCATAGAGTGATTTTATTAATCCCTATGATTGCACTATTATTTTTATTCCTTCGTATGGCCATAATGTATACCGATATGACCGATTCCAAGGATTACATCCGACACAATTATTACAATATTTCCGCTGTATAATCCCAATAGGAATACCGCTATAACAGGAAGCGTAGCTCCCGCGAGCGGAAATCCCGCCAGTGATCTGTAATAGTCTTTCATGGTTTTCTTACTGCAAAAATACCTGATCCAGAATACCTCGTAAAAGACCATAAGCACAAATGCCGCCAGCCATATAATAATCTTAAAATCTATAAACAGGCCCTCGGGCAAAAGCATTATATGCGGATTTATAGCCACAAACACCAAAAGACTGCAGGTTACGGCAACCTGTCCTATTCGCTCAAATATCAATAATACTTTGTTTTCCTTCTTTGCAGCCTCATCATACCCCCGGGGCTTTGCCTTTTTTGCCCAGATTATATTTGGCACAAAGAGCATTATTAAAAACAGAAATCCGGTTACGCAAAAACCTAACTTATATGGGTTTCTATTTCCTCTAAAAGCCAAGGTAGAGAGTTTAACGCTGCTGAATATGTCTCCGTAATGGGCCCTTAGCCTTCCCGCCATAAGGTCCGGCACATTAAGGTCGGTATGATAGCTTCCGTAGATGCCCATAATCTTGCCGCCGCCGCACCTCTCATATGCTGCTATAAAGTTCTCCACCATGTAGTTTTCCCTAATGGGAGACATTCCGTTATGCATGGTGTCATTATCGTAATACTCTTTTCCCTGGCGCATACACTCTGTAGCGAGCATATATTCTTCGGACTCTTCTAAACCCTTTGCCTCTAGGTATTCCAGATATCTTGCACCTGTCGTTTCATTTTGATGGCCTACATCTGTTCCGTAAAATACGGTCTCCGGACAGGCTTCTTTTATCTCATGGAAAAACTCATAATAATATTTATTTCCCGACTGAGTCCCTCTTATATCTTCAAAAAGCTCATCTATAATTTTGTCGGAATCTTCCTTCATCCAAAGATTTAAAAACTCCGCACTGTAATAGGGCAGCTCAACAAACAGATTTCTGTAACCCTGTTCATAATAGGCCTTCCAGTCCCTAAACTCTATATCGTAATACCTCTTAGAACCATGGGCCTCTCCATAAAGTCTGACAAGTGTATCTTCGCTCGGATAGACATCACTTGTCTTATCCATAGCGCTTAAAACAAAGCCTGCTGCCACCGCAATTATCAGAATTGCAAAAGCAATAATAGTCTTTACTCTTTCCTTCATTTCACCAAATCCCCCACCTATCATTGCGCCGAAGTAAACAGCTTCAATATAAACTCACTTATCTTCGGATATTTTGATATTATAGCCTCTCTTATGGCCTCTTCCTGACCGGCCTTATTTATGTCAAAGACAATATCTCCTATGGATTTGTCTCCAATAGCTACAGTTCCCTTGGCAAAGCCTCCCATGGCTATCCTTCCGCCTATAGCCAGACCTCCCAAAGAATATATTCCTATGGCCAAGCCGCCTGCCGCCAAAATACCTGCTGCGATCCCGCCAAAAGCCATACCACCAACAGCGATTCCGCCTGCGGCAAGTAGAAGGCCAAGGCAAAATGCGCCAAAAGAGATAAGTCCCAAGCTGAGGGCTCCAACAGAGACGGCTCCCATAGCTATGATTCCTATGGAAACAAGGCCCTGTGCCAGGTTTCCTATAGCTATTATCCCCCTTGCCTTTTGAAGTCCTGTTCCTATATTTATGTGTATAAGGGGAATACCGCCTATACACTTCTTGCTCTTATATTCGTAATGGTTTCTGACCCTCATCATACATAAGGATCCTTCTTCATTGGAAGTGGCGGATTTTCCCACCAGCTCGTCCATGCTCATCCCAAAAAGTTCCGAAAGCATGATGAGCTTGTCCATATCCGGTGTGGTATCTCCAAGTTCCCACTTTGATACCGTCTGCCTGGTCACTCCCACCTTCTCGCCTAACTGTTCCTGTGACATTCCTTTTTGTTTTCTTAAGCATATTAAGTTTTCACTAAAATTCATTTATCCTACCTCCCGGTCAAAGAATT
>JAIKXH010000065.1 GCA_024684215.1 Lachnospiraceae bacterium | reverse complement strand
TCTACAAAATTCTTAAACTCAAGATAGTTTATCTGCAGAATTCTCAAACTCAAGATAAATCATTATCTGCAGATTTCTTTAAAAGTCTTGACTATTTCCTCAAAGTGCATGCCGTGAGAAGCTTTCACGAGCACTGCACTTTCACGGGGAATAAGTTCTCTTTTTTCGCTTGTAAAATCTTCTTTCAAAGCCTTTATAAAGTCTTCTTTGTTATTCCAATAACCTATATACTCGGTATTATCTTTGTATTCCGAAGCACCGGCTCCTAAATATTCGCTCAGTTCTCCGATGCAGTATATCTTCTCCACACCGCTTTTGGCAGCGTAATTGCCGACTTCTCTGTGAAGCTGTTTTTCATTTTTTCCAAGTTCAAACATATCGCCTAAAACAGCAACGCATTTTTTTCCCGAAAGCTTCAATAGATCAATGGAAGATTTCATCGATACCGGGTTGGCATTATAACAATCATCAATGAGCACTATATCACCAACGGTTATGATGTTGTTTCTGCCCACTATAGGCTTCATGTTTTCTATACCGGATTTAATCTGCGCGGTAGTCATTTCCAGCAGCATAGCCACAGTGGCTGCAGCTGCCGCATTTACCACCATATGGTGTCCGGGGAGAGGCACACTTACATTTATGGATTCATTCGAGATATCAATGCACTTACCACTATAGATTCCTTCTGCTTTACAGTTTAGTGTAAGCTGTGCATCAGACCCGAAGAGTCCTTTATCTTCAGAGCTGTCAACGCACACAGACAGTTTTTTGCTGCTTCCCGATTCGCCAAAAAACAGTGGCTCTTTATCATTTACAGGACCAACGGTTATAAGTTTGTCATCACCGCCAAACAAAACGGCTCTTCCGTTTTCTCTAAGTCCGCCGAATATTTCCGTCTTGGCCTTTAAAATGCCGTCTCTAGATTTTAAATTCTCAAGATGGCACTGTCCGATATTTGTAATAACCGCTATGTTAGGCTGAACCATCTCGGTAAGTCTGGTCATCTCTCCAAAATCGCTGATGCCCATCTCAACAACAGCCACTTCGTGCTCTTCTCTGATTTTAAGGAGCGTGAGCGGTACACCGATCTCGTTGTTATAATTTCCTTCAGTCTTAAGAACATTGTATTTTTCGGACAAAACACCGGCGATAAATTCTTTTGTGCTGGTCTTTCCAACGCTTCCGGTGATTCCCACAAAGGGAATTGAAAGCTTTTCACGGTAAGCCTTGGCAATCTGTTTTAGTGCTGTCAGCGAATCTTCTACCACTATATAGCTTCCCCAGATATTCTCATCCGTGCCGAAACACACATTTACCTGTTTGGGGTCCATCTCACAGATAACAAGCGCCGCTCCTTTTTCAAAAACCGAAGCAATAAATGAATGTCCGTCCACGCGTTCGCCCTTTTGAGCAACAAACACGCTTCCCTCATTTACAAGTCTTGAATCCAGATATACGCCGGATACCTCAAAAGACATCATATCCGATGTCGCATTTTCTTTTATATGTGCTTCGCCGCCGCAGGCAGCTGCAATGTCTTTAACCGTAAGATTCATCTTATTTCCCTATCGCCATGTTAATGATTCTATCGCAGAGTTCCCCAAAATCCATTCCTATTGCTGCTGCCTCCTGAGGCAAAAGCGAGGTCGGAGTCATGCCGGGAAGCGTATTGCACTCAAGGCAATATACCTCATCATCTTTATCCATCATAAAGTCCATTCTGGCGTAGCTCTTATATCTGAGTGCTTTATAAGCTCTCTCCGCCATAGTCTGTAATTTAATTCTCTGAGAATCGGTCAAATCAGCGGGACAAGTCTCTACAGTGCTTCCTGCCTGATACTTATTCTTGTAATCATAAAAGCCTTCCTTGGGAGCGATCTCGATAACGGGAAGTGCCTTGCCGTCAATTACACCTACAGCAAACTCACGGCCTTTAATAAACTGCTCCACAATGGCTTTTACATCATATTTAAAAGCTTCATCACATGCAGCATCAAATTCCGAAGGAGTGTTTGCTATACTTACACCTACTGAAGAACCGCCGTTTGTAGCCTTTACTATACAAGGGTATACTATATCTGCCTCAGAGCCGTTTTCCGCTACATATTTTCCGTAGATGCTTCTCTTTTCATCAGAAGCATCCGCCTTTGAAGCGTTTTCCTTTCTGCAGATAACTATTCCCTTCGGAGTATTTATATTCCATGCGTTAAACAAGTCCTTTGTAACAGTCTTGTCCATAGCCATAGCTGCGCTGGTAAAATCGGTACCGGTGTAGGTGATTCCCATCAGTTCAAACGCGGCCTGAACCTTTCCGTCTTCGCCACCGACTCCGTGAAGAGCCATAAATACAACATCTGCCTCCTGACAAAGCTTTATTACATTGGGTCCAAAGAAGTTTTTATCTCCGTCGGGACGCATTGCCTTTATTTTCGAGATATCGGGATTAATCTCACTGATTCCCTTAACAGACTCTGACCAATCCTTATCAAGTTCAAAAATGCCATCGGTGCTTCCCTCAAATCCGAGATACACATCAAGCATAATTGCCTGATGCCCTTTATTCTTTAGAGTCTTGTAAATCATACTTCCGGAAATAAGTGATACATCTCTCTCAGTGCTGATTCCTCCGCACAATACTACTACTTTCATATTTTACCTTCTTTCATTTACCAAGAATAATTCCATATAACAGGAGCTGAAGGATCCAGCTTTCCGTTGTTTTCAAGCCACGCAAGCCATGCATATACAGGTATTGCGTCGGAAGGATCTTCCGCTGCAAAATCGTATAATTCTCCGCTTATATTTCTGCCGGAGAGATAGTGAACAATATTAAGTATCTGTTCATTGTATTCATATCCGTCCAATATATAGTTCATCGCGGCAAACTGCTGAGCATATTCCAAAAGCTTTACTGCTTCCTCTTTGGGGGCTTTGCTCTCGTCGATCAATTTTTTGTTATCATTTAAATCACGGCATTTATACAGCAGATCCTCCATAAGAAAGTCGCAAAGTCCTCTGTCGACGCCACGCCTCGTGGTCATATACCCCATAGCGCCATACAATATATAAGGCGAATCATGCATACTTTCAAGGTTCTCTAAGTATTCTCTCATGCCAAGTATTTCTCTGGAATAAGTTCCCGCCTGAGTAGTCCTAAAAAGTTCGGTCGCTGCGAGAAATTTTGCGGCATTTTCCTCTTCTGTCAGTTCCTTTAAATCCGCATTCTCCTTATATAACGCCGAAGCCTTTTGCGTGCATTCCGTGGCAAGCGCTTCGTCTACCGCTTTGTAATTATATCCAAACCTTGCAAGCAGGGCTATGGAAACATATTTATCACTTAACTTAAGGTTTTTAAAATCCGTGACAGCTATGAATTTTACTATAGCTCCGAGCACGTCGGGAGCATCTTTTTTTTCGGCGTAAAGAACTTCCTTATATCTCTCGTAGGAATATAAAACACTGTACGCCTCCCACATAGAAGTATCGGGATTTGCGAGTTTTTCGCACTCATCTGCTATTAGGTTCCAATATTTATCCCTGAAAAATGTATCGCTTATCGCAAAATCATAAGAGCTGCCGAGGCTGTCCGAGTAAATACTATATTCTCCGTTTTCTGAAGCCTCCGATAAATCGAGCTTTGCAAAGAACTTTCCTTTCTCTCTGTTTAATACAATATCGGTAGGCTTTACAGTCGCAACAGCCTCTCCGTCTGAGTTTTTAACGGTAAACTCTTCCGGCATTTTATCGGCAAACACATATGCAATTGCAATCTCATTGCTGCTATATCCGTTCCTGTCAACCAATATACCCGGAGTCATTTCCGGCACTTCATAATCAAGTACCGCCTCATTCTCCATGGTTATAACCTGCGAATTTACGCCCGGCCCCGCCAGTGAAGCATCAGCATCCATATTGCTTTCAAAACCACATCCCGCAATTAAAGTGCTGCACATTAATGCCGCCATATATCCGATTGGTTTGATATTCGCGTAATCAATACTCTTATTAATTATTCTCTCTATATTTATTTTTTTCTTTATATTTGTCTTGTCTGTCTTTTTATGCATAAAAATCATCCCTGTATGGGTTTTTGTCCATACAGAGATGATTATATCATATTTACTAAAAATTCCAAATATTTTAGGCATTTTGCCAATTTCTATTTATTAGCCATTTTTCTTTTTTTGCTACAGACCTTTTCTTTCATGAAGTTTAAGCATTCTGCTCATATTTTACAAGGTCTAAGTGTTGCAAGGTACCTGCAAAACCATTCTCATATAAAAAGATTCCTGTGCTTCTGATATATGCCTTGGCATTGTTATCATCATCGGTATCAGAGAACTGAGTCTCCGTGGCATTCAGGCAAAGCGCGCCAACTCCGGCTTCGGACAAAGAATACAGTTTTGAGCGACCCTTTTCATCGGTAACCCATATTTTAAGCTTGCTCCAGATATCATCATCCTCGTCTATCCATCCATTTCCGTCTTCATCGTACAAAGATAGGTCCTTAAATCCGTCACCGCTTTTTGTTCCGAAAAGCTCTGTTCCGTCATTTATTTTTCCGTCACCGTTTTTATCCAGTGCCAGATATCCGCTGCCGGGTCCTAACGAATTGACCGTATCAAGTTCTCCGTCCCCGTCGATGTCGAAACGTATCTTTTGATCCGATACGGTAGCCGGATTGGAATCTAAATTGATAACGAGCGGATCGCAGGTGGTTACAAATGACAGATTTAAACTCCTGCTCGTTTCTCTCACAAAGCTTCGGCTCATAGAAACGTCAATATTAAAATCCAGTTCTCTTCCGTCCGCAGTCCTCACAATACCTTTTGCGGAAAAAGATGTCTCTTCGTACTCCGAGTAGCAATCTGTAGCCATGTAAGTTATTTGTTTTAGAGGTCTCTGCATCATCTCAGATGCGTCCGCCGTTAAAAGATCGGCCGCACTTACACCTGCTGAGCTAACGTCGGCAGTGCCGCCAAAATAGCCATCTGAAATACCGCTGCCCGAAGAGCTTTTTTCACCGTATATAGACTCAAGACGCTTTAAAGTATCCTCGTCATCCCCAAAAAGCAGTCTCAAAATGTACATTACCGAACTATACCTTAGTGTTTCCGCCGTAGTTGCTTCTTCCGACCTCTGAGTGTAGTTGTTTCTAAGACTTTCGGTCCTTTGTCTTAGCTCAAAAAGTTCCTCTGTTGTTATCATGTTGCTTTTTTTCGGTTCTTCCTTTTGATCTAATCCACCACTCAAAGAACTGTTCCCAAATAAGCTCTCCCCGAAGGAATTACCCGAAAACGCGCTTAGGGGTTCCGTCTCCTCAAAGCGCCTGTAAGAAAAATTGGCAGTCATGTGACTGCGGGCGGATTCCATTCCTACTGCTGACATAGCAATCCTCATAAAAGCTTTCGCCCATCCATTTCTCTCCCTGATATTAAATTTTTGGTATAAAAAAGGCACCGTAGCCTAAGCCGGGTGCCTTAACGGTTACATATAATATATCGGACCTCAATAGATAAAACTTAAGTCTAACCTTTGGTTATACAAAAACTATATCTGAAGTAATTCCCGCCATCTTAATAAACATACGTTAACTAAATAGTTTCAAATTACTGATTATCCTTCATTTTATCAATGTTTGACTTTATAAGGTCCATTTTTTGTTTGAACAGCGAAATTGCCATATCCTTGACAATGACAAGATTTTCATTAAAAGGATTAATAACTATTCCGTTTATCGGATTTTGTGCATTCTCCGGACCGGGCGCAGCAAAAAGTGCTCCAAACTCGTCAAGACCAAGCGAAGCATAATTTGCTCTATATACTTCGGGTGTAGCATTTCCCTGGCTGTCTGCCGCTTCCTTAAGACTTTTAACATCCGTGTATGCGACGTAAAATTTCTTTCCGTCATTTGCATTAAGTATGGGGAACTGTATCTTTGCTCCTTTTTCCACCGTCGTGACGCCGTTCTCGTCTACTAAGGGAGCTGGTTCTATAAACACCGGTGATAAAAGCTGAGCCTTTGAAAGTTCGTCAGAAAACAGCTTTCTGTGTTCCGGGGTATCCTCAGCTCTAAGTAGCTGTATAGCTCCTACGAGCAAAGGATTTGATGCATCTACATTAAATTTCATTGTGTATCTCCGTGTCAGTCTACTCTGTTATAGTTGATGAGGCATCCCTTAAGGATGATTTCTCTCTCCTCATCGGTAAGCTCTCCGAGCCTAAGCTCGAAAGCATCTGAAAGCTTATGTGCTTTTTCATCGATCTTATAAGCCTTGATCACATCCCACTTCTCGGCAACAGCCTTTTTGATATCGGGGATGAAGAGGTAATCAAGATTTTTGAAGGGAAGCTCTCCTTCGGGAATAAGGAAGGGAAGCATACCCCAGTTTATAAGGTTTGAACGATATCTCTTTGTCGCATATTCGTTGGCAATATTAGCCCATCCGCCGAGTACCTTCTGGCAGCTTGCTGCCTGCTCACGTGCAGATCCGTCACCGGGCTTTACAGCAAAAATGGTGGAACCGAATCCTGTATTTTTTGGACTTGCGTCTTCAAAGCCGTTGTCCTTAACGGAATGCATTACATCGTGAACCCAATCTGCCTTTTTGCAAAGATGCTCGGGGTTTTCTACGCGGGCGTCCTCTACAACCTTTACTTCCTTTGCACGTCCCACATACATGGGGTCTTTTCTTGAGAGCGCAAACTCAGCAAGTCCAAGAGGGTTGGAGCGATAGCTTGATGTCTCTCCGGAAGGGATAAGTTCATCGGTAGTTGTAACAGGATCGTGAATCTCTGAAACAACGCGAAGGATAAGATTCTCAGGAAGTGCACTCATCTTAGGCCAATCCTTGATATTGGGTCCGAGTACAAGTTCTGCATTGGGGTCAGCCACACCGTGAGAATCAAATACACGATTCTTGTAAATATTCGCATCATAGTGGTAAGTGTATTTATTAAACTCACCGTCAAAATCAGTTGCGGGAGTAAGCACACCACCGTTTGCGGCAGTAGCCGCGATTGAACGCGCGTCCATAAGCGCAACCGAGGAGATCTGACCGTTCTGAAGCTTGCTTCCCTCGCGGTTGGGGAAGTTTCTGGTTGAATGGCGGATACTGAATGCGCCGTTTGCGGGTGTATCACCTGCGCCGAAGCAAGGTCCGCAAAATGCGGTCTTAAGCACGGAACCGGTCTCGAGGATCGTTGCTGCGCATCCGTTCTTTATAAGTTCCATATAGATAGGCATTGATGCGGGATATACGCTTAAGGTAAATGCATCTGATCCGATGTATTTTCCTTTCAGGATGTCGGCAGCGGCACAGATATTTTCAAATCCGCCACCTGCGCAGCCTGCGATAATACCCTGATCAACAACAAACTTACCGTTTTTGATCTTGCTCTTTAAATCATACTCTACAGCACCGTCAAGAGATACAAGCGCCCTCTTTTCGGTCTCGTCAAGGATATCGGCAAGGTTTGCGTTAACCTCTTCGATAGTATAAGTATTGCTGGGGTGGAAAGGCATTGCAATCATAGGTCTGACAGCTGAAAGATCTACAATCACCATACCGTCATAGTATGCGACCTCTCCGGGATTAAGCTCTTTATATTCAGAAACTCTCTCATGGATATTGTAGAATTCCTTAATCTCGTCATCAGTCCTCCAAATGGAAGAAAGGCATGTTGTCTCGGTGGTCATAACATCGACACCGATACGGAAATCGGCTGAAAGAGCGCTGACGCCGGGTCCTACAAACTCCATTACCTTATTCTTAACATAACCGTTCTTAAATACGGCTCCGATGATAGCAAGAGCTACGTCCTGAGGTCCTACGCCCTTTACAGGTTCACCCTTTAAATAGATACCCACAACACCGGGCATATTAATATCATAAGTCTGGTTAAGGAGCTGTTTTACAAGCTCGGGTCCACCCTCTCCGATAGCCATGGTTCCGAGTGCACCGTAACGGGTATGTGAATCGGATCCAAGAATCATCTTACCGCCGCCTGCAAGCATTTCTCTGGCGAACTGGTGAATAACTGCCTGATGAGGAGGAACATAAATTCCGCCGTACTTTTTTGCAGCAGAAAGACCGAATACATGGTCATCTTCGTTGATGGTTCCGCCTACCGCGCAAAGAGAGTTGTGGCAGTTGGTAAGTACATAAGGCATGGGAAACTTTGTGAGTCCCGAAGCTCTTGCAGTCTGGATAATACCTACAAAAGTGATGTCATGGCTGGTTAACTTGTCAAATCTGACCTTAAGCTTTTCGGCATTTCCGGAGGTATTGTGCTCCTGCAATATACCGTAAGCTATGGTTTCCTTTTTAGCCATGTCCTTGGATACGTCTTTGCCGGTCTTACTCTTAATAGCGGCACCCGCCTCGGCGTTATCGGCCACAAGCTCCGTTCCGTTTACAAGATAAGCTCCGCCTTCGTACAATTCGATCATTTTCATCTTTTCGTTTCCTCAAAAAATATTTGCTGGTTACAGACAACCGCACCGCTAATTGGGCGGCGCGGTTTCCGGGTATCTTATTTTGCTGCGGTTGCTTTGCTTTCCTTTAAAACAACCTTATCAAGGTGCCAAATTTCATCCACATACTGCTGGATGGTTCTGTCGGAAGTAAACTTTCCTGAGCATGCCACGTTAAGTATTGCGCTTCTAGCCCAAGCAGCTTCATCCTTGTATGCCTCTTCAACCTTTTTCTGTGCTTCGGCGTAGGATTTGAAATCCTTTAATATGAAGTAAGTATCAGCCTTTGATGTTGACTGAGTATTGAGAAGGCTGTTGTAAAGAGGTCTGAATAGTTCGGTATCAGGGTTGTACATACCATTTATAAGCTGCATAAGTACTTTTCTGATATCGGGATCGTTGTTGAAAATCTCCATGGGATCATATCCGCCGTGATTTTCAAAATTGATTACCTCATCGGATGAAAGGCCGAAGATAAATGCGTTCTCGGCACCAACTTCCTCAACGATCTCAACGTTTGCACCATCCATGGTTCCAAGGGTTAACGCACCGTTTAACATAAACTTCATGTTACCGGTTCCCGATGCTTCCTTGGATGCGGTGGAAATCTGCTCAGATACATCGGCAGCCGCAAAGATTATCTCAGCATTAGATACGTTGTAGTTTTCGATAAATACAACCTTTATCTTTCCGCCTATGGATTCATCATTGTTGATCACATCCGCAACGGAATTTATAAGTTTGATGGTAAGCTTTGCGTTTCTGTATCCTGCTGCCGCCTTCGCACCAAAGATAAATGTACGAGGGAAGAACTCCATATCAGGGCGCTCTTTAAGCTGATTATACAGGTGCATTACGTGTAAGATGTTTAAAAGCTGTCTCTTGTATTCATGGAGACGTTTAACCTGTACATCGAAAATAGAGCGGGGATCAACTTCAATTCCGTTGTGCTCTAAAATATATTTGGCAAGTCGTACCTTATTCTGGTACTTAATATTCATAAACTCCTGCTGAGCCTTTTCATCATCGGCATATACTTTGAGTTTGCTGATCTTGGGGAGGTCTGTGATCCAGTCATTTCCGACATGGTCGGTGACCCAATCCGCAAGAAGCTGGTTGCCGTGGAGCAGGAATCTACGCTGTGTGATACCGTTTGTCTTGTTGTTGAATCTCTCCGGGAACATCTCATAAAAATCACGAAGTTCCTGTTTCTTTAATATTTCGGTATGGAGCCTTGCAACACCGTTTACCGAATATCCGGCTACAATGGCAAGATGCGCCATCTTAACCTGTCCGTCGTATACGATGGCCATTTTGCGGATTTTTTCGTTGACATCGATTCCGGGAGTATTTCCGTACTTAGCCTTGATATCTTCGATAAAACGACGGTTGATTTCTTCAACAATCTGATAAACTCTGGGGAGAAGTCTTGAGAAAAGCTCAATAGGCCACTTCTCTAGCGCCTCACTCATGATCGTATGGTTGGTGTAAGCACAGGTTTTTGTGGTTACATCCCACGCTTCATCCCAGGTGAGATAATAATCATCCATGAGTACTCTCATAAGTTCCGCAACAGCAACGGTAGGATGAGTATCGTTTAGCTGGAAGGTAACCTTCTCATAGAACTTTCTGATATCATCATGTTTTCTCATGTACTTGTCTACAGCTTCCTGTACGGATGCTGAGATAAAGAAGTACTGCTGCTTTAAACGCAGCTCTTTTCCTGCATAGTGGTTATCATTGGGATAGAGGACCTCGACGATGTTTCTTGCAAGGTTTGCCTGCTCAACGCTTCTCTGATAATCACCCTGATCGAATGCATCAAGCTGGAAGCACTCTACAGGCTCCGCGTCCCAAATTCTCAACGTATTTACAATTCCGTTTCCGTATCCGACTATAGGAAGGTCGAAAGGTATTGCCCTTACCGACTGGTAGCCTTCCTGAGTGAATACGCTCCTGCCGTTCTGGTCGGTCTTTACCGAAACATATCCGCCAAATTTAATTTCCTTTGCATACTCAGGGCGCCTGAGTTCAAAAGGATTTCCGTCGGCAAGCCAGTTATCGGGAACTTCCACCTGATAACCGTCCTCAATCTTTTGTTTAAACATACCGTAGCGATATCTGATACCGCATCCGTATGCGGGATATCCCAAAGTAGCAAGCGAATCGAGGAAGCAAGCGGCAAGACGTCCGAGTCCGCCGTTACCGAGCGCTGCATCAGGCTCCTGGTCCTCAATCACATTGAGGTCTAATCCAAGTTCCTTGCAGGCTTCTTTAACAGGCTTATATGCCTGCATATTGATGAGGTTGTTACCCATCGCACGTCCCATCAAAAACTCCATGGACATGTAATAAACCATTTTGGGATCTTCTTTTTCATAGGCTTTCTGTGTTTCCATCCAGCTCATGATAATCTGATCCTTGATAGCGTACGAAACTGCCTGAAAAATCTGCTGGGGAGTAGCCTCCTCCAGTGTCTTACGATAAAGGGTTGTTACGTTGTAGAGAACGCTTCTCTTAAAAAGTTCCTTATCGAATTTAACCTTCTTGGTTGTTGTTGTGCTTTTCACGATG
>JAIKXH010000063.1 GCA_024684215.1 Lachnospiraceae bacterium | reverse complement strand
TATAAAAACAAATACAAAAATACATGTTGCCACTAATAAGAGTATAAATCCGGGCACGGTATTTTTGCTGAGTTCAAGCACTGCTGCCATTATCAAAAACAAAATTGCAGTGCAAACAATAAATATAATTCTTCCTATTTTCTTTTTCATTATGTCTTTCCTTACAGTTGCTCGTCACATCTATCGGCATTTTTCTCTGCCATAGAGTTGCACTAATTTAATCATTCTCAAAAAGAGGAGTAGAGAAATATCTCTCTGCTGTATCGGGCAGTACAGTTACCACGGTCTTTCCCTTTCCGAGTTTTTTTGCAAGTGCAAGGGCTGCTGCCACATTTGTACCAGAGCTGATACCGCACATGATTCCTTCCTTGCGGGCCAGATCCTTTGCGGTTCGGATAGCTTCCTCATCCGTAACAATATAGATATCATCATAAATCTTTTGATTTAAGTTTTTCGGTATGATGCCGTCACCGATACCCATCTGCAGGTGAGTACCTATATTTCCCCCGGCCAAAATAGCCGCATTTTCGGGTTCAACAGCCCATATCTCAATATCGGGATACTGTGCCTTTAAGGTCTCTCCTATACCGCTGATGGTTCCGCCTGTACCGATACCCGAACAAAAACCGTGAATCGGGCCGGCAACCTGCTCTAAAATCTCAAGTCCGGTATGATGCTTGTGAACTTTGGGATTGGCAGGGTTTTCAAACTGCTGCGGAATGTAAACCCTCGGATCCTCCTCGGCCATTTTCATTGCGGTCTTTAGACATTCATCCATGCACGCACCTATATCCCCGGCATCATGGATAAGAATTACCTCCGCGCCGTAATGCTTTACAAGCAGTCTTCTCTCAGCGCTTACACTGTCAGGCATTATAATCTTTGTCTCAAATCCCATAACCGCGCCGATAAGAGCAAGTCCTATTCCCTGGTTTCCGCTGGTGGGCTCTACGATTATGGTATCATCTTTAATAATTCCGGCCTCTATAGCCTTCTTTATCATGTTGTAGGCAGTTCGTGTTTTGATAGATCCTCCTACGTTTAATCCCTCATACTTTACGAGTACTTCCGCTGCCTCGGGATCGTTCATCCTGTTAAGTCTGATGATAGGTGTGTGACCTATATATTCCAAAACATTATCGCAAATCATTTTTAAAAACCAATTAACCCTATTATCCCCGGGTCCCCTTTCTATATTTCTATAATGTCCTTACGAATGCTCAACCACAAAGTCAGCGATGACTTCCATACAGTATTGTACATCCGTTAAATCTTTAAATGTAAGTCCAAACACGGCAAGTATCACTCTAAATAACACAAATACGATTATCACAAGTGCTACCGACACCGCCGAAGTAACTATCCCCGGCACGTAAAACTTTTTCGCTTCTTTTTCCTTTACAAAAGCCATTATTCCAAGAATCAATCCCGGGACGGAAAATATAGGAAGAAGCACCAGTGACATTATTCCAAATGTCAAAGAAAGCTTACTTAATTTGTATCCTTTAGGCACGTCCGCAGGCGACACTCCACCCACCTTAGTATCATTAATTGCCATATTCTCTCCTTTGAATGCAAACCTGTATGCTAACTATACGCTTTGCCGAGAAACCTTGTCAATAAACCACATCTTAAACATATATAAAATAAAAAGACGCCCGACATATACCGCGAGCGCCTTTAAAATAAGTTATTCATTTGGATTCCTTTCCAATCGGATATTCCTCATTCCCCTTTCCGTCACCCGGCCGATTTCCTTTTCAACCCGGCACCGTAGCCCGAGGGCCGATGGCTTACCGATTCTGTTCTTGTACTAAGTATATCGGCAGAATGATTTAAAACTTTAGGGTCCGCATAATCGGTTTAAACATAAAAAAACCGTAAAACAATTAAGTTTTACGGTTAAGTGAGACACGCGGGAATCGAACCCGCGACAACTTGATTAAAAGTCAAGTGCTCTACCGACTGAGCTAGTGTCCCAGATAGTAAGAATACCGCATAGCGGTATTTGAACTGGAAATATATTCCTAACAGGGCTAGGCGGATTCGAACCGCCGAGTGCAGCAGTCAAAGTGCTGTGCCTTACCGCTTGGCGATAGCCCTCCATTGGGCCCGGCGATTTGAAAAAAATGAATCAAAACCTAAGCTTGCGGGTGGGTAGAGGGATTCGAACCCTCGACCTTCAGAACCACAATCTGACGCGCTAACCAGCTGTGCTATACCCACCATATAAATGTGCCCGAAGGGATTCGAACCCCCGACCCACGGCTTAGAAGGCCGTTGCTCTATCCAACTGAGCTACGGACACGTAGAAGCAATCGCAATCGCGTACTTTGCGATGCGATGAAAAGTTCGATGCTTTAACGAACTTTTCATACGAAGTATTGCGACGCAATGTCATGTACTTTATGACATGCGGACGTTCTACCCCGAATTTTATACGAAGTATCGCGACGCAATGTCATGTACTTTATGACATGCGGACGTTCTACCCCGAATTTTTTATATCGGTTCAAAACCGACTATGTTATTCTATCTAAATTATCTTAAACTGTCAACAAATATTTCTATTTTCTTTAAATATTTTTTTCTTAGGATTCTACCCCTCAAAAGGCATCATTTCCACCGCATACGCAGTCTGAAGCTTCGTGTCCACACAATGCTTGTAAAACTCGGCTATTACCTTTTCGATTTCGCTCTCAACACCGCTCTCGTCGATTCCCTTAAATACCAGCAAATACTGGACATTGCTGTATCTTATGCACTCGCCCGCATCCTTGACAATCTCTTTTATTGAGTACTCCATAGTGTCCATGGCTATCTCTATCTCTTCGATATAATGGGTCTCTCCGGGGCTGTTTTCAAGTGTAAGCATTACATAGGCAAAATCTTTTCTGAGTTCATTTTGCTCAGCCAGAAGTCTTGTAAGGAGCTTTTCCATCTCCTTTCCCTGATAACCGTATGCTGCGTTTTGACCGGTTCTTACTCTTTTTAGCTTCTGCATAATAAGCAAAAGCTCAATATTGGAGTGGTTTTTCTGATAATTTTCAACGGTCTCGTAAACCGCTTTACCGGCCTTACCGCTCCTTTTTACATAATAAAGAGCTTTATCGGCATTGTTATATACCTCAGAGAAATCATCCTGCATATATGACATACAGATTCCGGCGGAAAGAGAGAGCTTTGAAAACTCGCTGATTCCGTTTTTTCTGGTATTAAAGTCAGCTATAATTTCATCGGCGCACTTTTCGCCCTCTTCCTCAGTAACATATGGCAAAAAGAGCAAAAATTCATCTCCGCCGTATCTGCAAACAATACCTTTGTTATAATCCGAAAGTACGCGGCTTGTAAGTTCTATTGCTCTGTCACCCGTTGTGTGGCCTTCGCTTTCGTTTACGCTCTTTAAATTATCCAGGTCAAATATAATAAGACAGCCTTTGCTCTCGGCCATAGCCTTTGAAATACGTCTCTCGCCTTCATTTCGAAGGAGCAATCCATACTCTTCTCTGATATCTTTGTCTGAAGATTTTTCGTATTCTTCTTCGGGAGTTCTGCCGGTCTGCATTATATTATCAAGTTCGCCCGCAGCAAACATCTCTATAAATACAGATACCATCTCAGGATCAAACTGACTTCCTTTTCCTCGAACCAGCTCATCCCTTATTGACGAATTTGGAAGTGCGGGACGATAGACCCTCTTGGAACTCATGGCGTCAAACGCATCGGCAATTCCCACCACTCTGGCTTCAGGAGATATCTCCTCCCCTTTTAATCCGTCAGGGTAGCCCTTTCCGTCATATCTCTCATGATGATGCCTTGCCACATCCTGGGCATATTCAAAAAGAGCGGTTTTTTCAAGAATATCGCTGCCCACTACTGTATGTGACTTTATTATATTGAATTCCTCGTCGTTAAGCTTTCCGGCCTTATTTAATACTCTGTCGGGTATGGATATCTTTCCTATATCATGCAAGGTAGCCGCATGTTTTAAAGCCCTTACATGCTCCTTTTCCCATCCGAGTTTTTCAGCCAAAGCGCAGGCATATTTTGCTACTCTGCTGGCATGTCCGTTGGTATATGCGTCTTTTGCATCAAGAGTAGTGGCAAAAGCTTGAATCATTCGAAGGGACATCTTTTCAACCTTTTGTCTTCTTTCCTCGGCAACGGCTGTTTGTTTTTTAACCTCACTTACAAGGTGCTTTTGAAGCTTGCTGAGTTCTAATACTCTGGCCACGCGCTTCATCATGACCTCAGCCACAAAGGGCTTTGTAATAAAATCCATAGCCCCGAGTTCAAACCCCTGAATCTCGGAATCGTGATCGCTGTCCGCAGTCAAAAATATTACCGGTATATCCTTCCAGTTTGATGATGCACCCAGTTTTTCCATCACCTCAAAACCGTCCAAATCCGGCATATGCAAATCAAGCAGAATTAAATCCGGAGTATTGTCCATAAGATATGCCAGGCACTCTTCACCACTGGGCACGCATACGGCAGTATACTCACGTGATATGATTTTTTCGGCTATTTTAAGATTTATTTCTGCGTCGTCAACAACCAGAATAAGCGTATCTTTCCCCATATTCTCTCCTACTCGTTCCCCAATTATTGTTCAAATACCTTATCATATATTCCAAAAAAGTCCGCACTTATCTGAATCTCTTTTGATAGTTCCACCGAGTCCCATAATTCTTCATTCAAATTCTTTACTATTCCGGCAACAAAAGTATTATACTCATCTGCAAAAGCCTTTTGTCTGCGTTCTTCAACGAGTATCTCTTTGTTTATATCGGTCTGTGCTCTGTCCAACGTGCTAATACACTTAAATATATGATACCCGGAATCATTTGTAACCACATCACTGATTTGATTGGTATCAAGCCCAAAGGTTACATCCTCTATAACCTTTTCCATGGCACCTCTTTCAAATGAAAGAGTTATCTCATCCTCTTCGCTGTATTTGGCGGCAAGTTCTTCAAAGTCCTCACCGTTTTCGGCCATATCCCTTATCTCTGTCGCAAGCTTGTATCTCTCTGCTTTTTCCTCGGTGCTGTAGCTGACAAAATTGCCCGCTCCGTCAGTCACTCCGGTAGCTATAAAAATATGCTGAACTATGATTGTTCTGGCTTCGTCGTCGCTGATCTCGGGATTGATATCCTCAATAAGCTTTTCGACCACCTTATCTGCCAAAGCGTACTCAATATACATATTTTTAAGCGTATCTTTATTAAGGCCCAGATATGCTATCTCATCCTCTGAAAGAAGTGAATAGTATTCCTCAGCGCATTTATCAGCCAGAGCAATCTCACCGTCTGTAAGGCTTATACCCTTACTCTGGGCCATGAGATACATCGTTTTAACCTGAGCTATTTTAGCCATTACGGTATCTTTAACATTTTCCTCGAGAGAAACTCCGTCGAGAGATGCTCCCCAAATACCGCTTCCATACACTGATTCATACTGATTTTGAATATCCGTCAGGTAAACCATTATCTCAGGCAAATAGCAACTGTGGTCGCCCAGTCTGAACACTTCATCCTTTTCAAAACCGGTGGTTAGTACAACCTTGGTTCCACAGCCCGTCATAACCATAGGGGATAAAAATAATATTGCAATGCAAAAAAAAGCAGAAATTTTTTTATTAATAGTCTTAAGCACTTTTGTTCCTCGTAATCAATAATGTACTTGCTCTTTCAGGCCACGGACTGCCCCGTTACGGCAAGGTACTTTATCAGTATACACCAAAAAAAGTCCCTTGGAAACCAAATAGATTTCCAAGGGATTATTTTATTATATGAGGTTTTTAACCTGCTTTCCCTGCATCAGCTCCGTGGCTTTTAACTACCTGTCCCTGCATCAGCTTTAAAGCTTTTTAAGCGCATCACCTACAAGCTCGCCGCCGCGCACGTCGATACTTATGGTGTCTTCCTCGGAAACCGCATCTGAAAGAATGAGCTTAGCCGCCAGGGTCTCTACATGCTTTTGTACATACCTCTTTAAAGGTCTCGCTCCGTATACGGGATCGTAAGCTTCGTTTGTTATAAACTCTTTAGCCTTGTCGGTAAGAGATACCCTGATCTGTTTTTCGCTTAATCTCTTGTTTATATCTGCCACATAAAGGTCAATGATTCCGGATAGATTCTCCTTGGTAAGAGGCTTAAAGAGAATTGTCTCATCAAGACGGTTTAAAAACTCCGGTCTGAAATGAGCTTTCAAATCGTCTATAACAGCCTTCTCAGCCTCAGGTCTTATCTCACCGCTTTCATCAATTCCCTCAAGCAAATACTGAGCGCCGATATTGGAAGTCATGATAAGAATCGTGTTTTTAAAATCAACGGTACGTCCCTGGGAATCGGTGATTCTTCCGTCGTCCATTACCTGCAAAAGGACATTAAATACATCTGGATGTGCTTTTTCAATCTCGTCAAACAAAACTACGCTGTAAGGCTTTCTGCGTACCGCTTCGGTAAGCTGTCCTCCCTCCTCGTATCCTACATATCCCGGAGGCGCTCCGATAAGTCTCGATACGGAATACTTCTCCATATACTCTGACATATCGATTCTTACTATATTGTTTTCATCATCAAAAAGTGATGCCGCCAAAGACTTTGCAAGCTCTGTTTTACCGACTCCCGTAGGTCCTAAGAAGAGGAAGGAGCCTATGGGCTTTCTGGGGTCCTTTATGCCGGCCTTAGACCTTAAGATAGCTTCGCTGACTCTGGTAACAGCCTCATCTTGACCCATAACTCGCTTATGAAGCTCGTCATCTAAGTGTAAGGTCTTGCTTCTCTCACTTTCCGTGAGCTTTGTAACAGGGATTCCCGTCCATCTCGAGATAATCTTTGCTATCTCGTCTTCCTCTACACGCTCCCTTACAAGCTTTTCCTCTGCTCCTGACTTTTCCTGTCTTTCCTCCTCGGCATCAAGCTCCTTTTGAAGAGAAGGAAGCTTTGAATACTGAAGTTCCGAAGCCTTTTCGTAATCTCCGTCTCTTTGTGCGATAGCTATTTCATCCTTGACCTGCTCAATCTCTTTTCGTAAGTCGGAAAGCTTTTGTGCTGCCCCCTTTTCATTGTCCCACTGTGCTTTCTGAAGAGAAAAGGTCTCTCTTAATTCAGATAATTCTTTTTGCAGTGCCTCAAGTCTGTCGCGGCTCAAATTATCATCTTCCTTTTTAAGCGCAGTCTCCTCTATCTCAAGCTGCATAATATGGCGGTTCATTTCATCGAGCTCTGCGGGAAGAGAATCCATTTCGGTTTTGATAAGTGCACATGCTTCATCCACAAGATCTATAGCCTTATCGGGAAGAAATCTGTCCGAAATATATCTGTTTGATAATACCGCCGCGGATACAAGCGCACTGTCTAAGATTTTTACACCGTGATAGTTTTCGTATCTTTCCTTTAATCCTCTCAAAATAGAGATTGTATCCTCAACCGTCGGTTCGTCCACCATAACAGGTTGAAAACGACGTTCGAGCGCTGCGTCTTTTTCGATATAAAGTCTGTATTCGTCAAGGGTAGTAGCGCCTATACAGTGCAATTCTCCTCTTGCCAGCATAGGTTTTAACATATTGCCGGCATCCAAAGCACCATCGGTTTTTCCGGCACCGACGATCGTATGAAGCTCATCTATAAAAAGAATGATTTGGCCGTTGGATTTTCTGACCTCTTCAAGAACCGCCTTTAACCTTTCCTCAAATTCACCGCGGTACTTTGCTCCCGCTACAAGCGCTCCCATATCAAGCGCAAAAAGCTTTTTATCCTTTAAATTGCCGGGCACGTCGCCTCTTACTATACGCTGCGCAAGTCCCTCGACAACGGCTGTTTTACCTACGCCGGGCTCACCGATAAGCACAGGGTTGTTCTTTGTTTTACGGGAAAGGATTCGAATTACATTTCTGATCTCGCTGTCTCTTCCGATAACAGGATCTAGTTTTTGCTTTCTTGCCTTTTCCACAAGGTCTTCACCATATTTTTCAAGAGTATCATATGTAGCCTCAGGGTTGTCACCGGTTACTTTCTGATTACCTCTTACCGTCGAAAGAGCTTGTAAAAAACGCTCAACGGTTATCCCGTACTCTTTCATAATGGCTTTTATCTCGGGATTTGGATTTTTAAGCATCGACAAAAACAAATGCTCAACCGACACGTATTCATCGCCCATAGCATGGGCCTCATCCTCGGCATTTACAAGCACTTTGTTTAAAGCCTGTCCTATTCTTAAATCTCCGCCGCTTACCTTAACCCGCTTTTCTATTCCATCGATTACCCTTTGGTTAAAGTGATCGGCATCTATATCCATTTTTTCGATTAATTTTTTTATAAGGCTGTCCTGAATGGATAAAAGGCTTAAAAGTAAGTGTTCCTGCTCTATTTCCTGATTTCCGTATTCATAAGCAATCTTTTCGAGATTATTCACAGCCTCCATGGATTTTTGAGTGAATTTGTTGATATTCATATATCTGCACCTCCCTTAAATCCGCTGTTTTACGCGTTTATAATTATATTATTTCTTCGTCTGTTCTATTACAACTATAACACACTACTTTAAAAACACAAGTGCATAATTATAAAAAAAAAATAAATAAAGACTAAATAAATTATTGTTAAATATATTGACACTAAACTATCCTAATGTTATTATGAGCGTGTAATTTCTCGATGGTGCTTTGATCTCACATGTATTGTAAGTCTTGTGCTCTTTCAAGTATTTACAATATGTGTGTTTTTTTTACCATTAGAAATTGCAGCAACTACAAACGGGCTATACGCTCGATACACTCAAGGAGGCACCAAAATGAATAAGGGAACTGTTAGGTGGTTCAATGCGCAGAAAGGCTACGGATTTATCACCAACGAAGACGGATCAGACGTGTTTGTACACTACAGCGGAATCACCGGAGAGGGATACAAGACCCTCGAGGAGAACGCAGCTGTTACTTTCGACATCCAGGATGACGAGAAGGGCAAGCGCGCAGTAAACGTTACTGTTGTTAAATAATAAATAGTAATATCCCTAAAAAACCGGAGTATATTTACTCCGGTTTTTTTGGTTCT
>JAIKXH010000053.1 GCA_024684215.1 Lachnospiraceae bacterium | reverse complement strand
ATCGTCTCCTGCAGAAGAGTGCTTGATGAGAAAGCGAACCTGGAAGCCAAGCTCTTCGCATAAGGCTGTGATTATGCCCTCGGCCTCCTCGATAACCGACTCATTAACGCATATGGTACACAGATTTTTCTTGCGTGAGAATATAGATGGCTTCTGCCATTTGATAAAATAAGAAATGCGGTGCTCTAAAAGAGCTTTCTCAATCGCTGCTTTGCTTTCCTCATCGTGAACCTCGCAAAGCTCGTATTCATTATTGACTTTTAATTGTGTATATAGTGTTTGCATGAGGTAAATTATACAACTTCAAAGGGCATCGTTGCAATAGAAAGTTTAACTTTTCATTTGATTTGTTTTTTGTTATAATGCATGTATCTATGCGGATATTTATTTTTGTGAAATTTTTTGTGTTTCGCGTAGAAGAGGCAGATTATGAATTATGGAAAAAGAGGAATAAAAAACAGAAATAAAGAGATAAATGCTTACGGCAGCAAAATAAGCAGAAAAATCGGTCAGCTTGTTTTAAAACTTGTAATCGGAGCCATAGCATTTGTCATTGTTTGCGGTATAGCCGGAGGAATCGGACTTTTTAAGAGTATTATCGCAAACACACCCACCATTAATATTGACCAGATGATAGCAACCGGTCAGGCTTCTATTGTTTATGACGCAGCCGGAAACGAGATCGATCAGTATGTAAGTATGAACTCTAACCGTATTGAGGTTGAATGGGACGAAATCAGTCCTTATCTTCGCGATGCGTTTGTTGCGGCAGAGGATGAGCGTTTCTATCAGCATAACGGTATTGACTTTAAGAGTATTATCCGTGCCGGCTATCAGTTCATCAAAACCCACGGCGATGAGACACAGGGTGCAAGTACCATTACTCAGCAGCTCCTTAAAAATACAATCTTTACCGATTGGATGGAAGAGGGGCACAATATGGTGCGTAAGATAAAGCGTAAGATTCAGGAGCAGTATCTTGCCATCGAGGTTACCAAAAAGACCGAGAAGGAAGAAGTGCTTTTGAGGTATATGAATGCGGTTAACTGTGGACAAAATACCTTGGGAGTAGAGTCTGCATCACAGAGATACTTCGGTAAATCCGCCGTAGACCTCTCGCTTTCGGAGTCGGCGGTAATCGCTTGTATTACCCAGAACCCTTCGGGATACAATCCGATAACCCATCCGGAAAATAACAAAAAAAGACGTGAAAAATGCCTTAAAACTATGCTCAGACTTGAAATGGTATCTCAGGATGAGTATGACGAGGCAATAGCAGATTCCGATGCGGTATATGATCGAATCGGCTTCCATAATACAGAGCTTTTGGAAACCGAGATCGGTATTTCTTCATATTTCTCCGATGCTGTATATGAAGCTGTTCGCGATGATCTTATCGCTATGGGAAATGAAAAGGCTGAAGCAGAGCGTATGTTAAACAGCGGAGGACTCCGTATTTATACTACAATGGATCCTGATATTCAGCAGATCATGAACGAAGAATTTGCAAACCCCGACAACTATTCCAGTGAGGTACACTGGTTCCTTGATTATGCACTTACCATTACCGATGATGAGGGTGAGCAGCATAACTACTCAAAGGAAATGATGACCAAGTGGTTCAAGGAAGCTCAGGGACAGAGCAAGTTTAATCTTATATTTGAAGACCAGGACAGCGCCTATGCGGCACTTGAACTGTACAGAACCGCCATGTACGAAGAACTTGGCGTTACGGAGACCGATAAAAATTGCGATGAAGCCATTACTTTAACCGCTCAGCCCCAGGTTGCCATGGTTATTGAGGACCCTCATACCGGATATGTGGTTGCCATGATGGGTGGACGCGGAGCCAAGGAGGGACGCCGTACCCTTAACAGAGCTACGGATGCACTCAGATCACCCGGTTCAACCTTCAAGGTACTCGGTTCATTTGCTCCGGCTGTGGATGCGGGACTTAAGACACTGGCTTCTACCTACAATGACGCACCCTTTAACTATACCGGAGGCCGTGCCGTTAAAAACTGGTATTCAGGATACGGACAGTACGGAGTAGAGTGCTCCATCAGAACAGGTATTATTCAGTCACTTAACATTATTGCAGTTAAAAACCTCACTGTTGTCGGCCCTCAGCTTGGATATGATTATTGTTCAAAGCTTGGATTTACTTCAATAACCGATGGTGTTGTTATTAACGGTCAGATCTATTCCGATGTCAACCAGACACTTGCACTCGGAGGACTTACCTTCGGTGTATCACCTTATGAGCTTAACGCGGGATATGCTGCTCTTGCAAACGGAGGAGTATATTGTGAACCCAAGCTCTATACAAAGGTAACGGATGCTGACGGAAATATTATTATTGATAATGAAGCACCTGTAGAGACCAGAGTATTTAAAGAAACTACGGCTTATCTTATGACCGATGCCATGAAGGATGTTATGACAAGAGGTACGGGTACAGCGGCTTCATTTAGCGGAATGACACTTGCCGGTAAGACCGGTACTTCATCAAAGAACAAGGACTTCTGGTTTGTAGGATATTCACCTTATTATTCTGCAGCAACCTGGACCGGATATGATAATGCAATTGAAATGAGCACCGCTTCGAGTAACCGTGAACAGGATATCTCAAAGAAGATGTGGAAGGCTATTATGTCCAGAGTTCATGCGGATCTTCCGAATGTTTCATTTGTTGAGCCTGAAGGAATAGTTACCAGAGAGGTATGCTCAAAATCCGGACTTCTTGCAACTGATTTGTGCAGGGAGTTTGGTTGCGCGTACACAGAGAAATTTGCCGAGGATAATGCCCCCGACCCTGAAAATCCTGAGGATTATTGTAATCTTCATTACCAGGGTACTATATGCTACTATTGTAACAGAATTGCTAATCCCAACTGTCCTTTCCAGGCTACGGATACTAAGGTTCAGCTTCCTTTGCCGGAGGAACCCGAGCTTGTTGAGGGATCTACTCAGATTATCGAGGATGAAAACGGTAACGAGACCTATATTCAGCCTGTTACAAGCGTTTATTGCGTACATAATGATGAGTTTTTCGCAAATCCCGATTATCAGTCCGTAATAGACGGCCAGAGGTGGGAGATGCAGGCTGCCTGGGAGGCAGCTCAGGCTAATCAAGGTAATTAGTGCCTATGGAGAGTTCCGAAAAGCTGATATTACTTAAGGGCGGCGAAGGCCTTTACGAAGAGAAAAAATCCAGATTTATTGCCACCGCAGTCCCGGTATCAAGCGAGGAAGAAGCAATGAATTTTATCGCTTCTACCAAGAAAAAATACTGGGACGCAAGGCATAACTGCAGCGCTTTTATAATCGGAGAAAGAGGGCAACTGACCAGGTGCTCCGATGACGGGGAGCCGTCAGGTACTGCAGGCAGGCCTATGCTCGAAGTACTTAGCGGAGCCGGACTGACCAATGTATGTGTGGTAGTGACCAGGTATTTCGGCGGGACACTTCTTGGCACAGGAGGACTTGTCAGAGCATACACACAGGCTGTAAAGGATGCTTTAGATAACAGTATCATAGGAAGAGTATCCAAGGGCGTTTTAATTGAAGTTATACTTGATTACAATGATGTGGGCAGCGTTAAATATCTGCTTGAGAAAAATGATTTGGATTGTTCCGATGTCGATTACGCGGCAGATGTTACAATGAGACTCAGAATTAAAACAGAAGCAGCCGACAGTATAGAAAAAGACATCACTGAGTGCACTGCAGGAAGATGTCTCATCACTCGCATAGGTGAGTGTGAGATTGTAGAAAATATCTAAATCCCAATTAACTTATTTATAGTAAGATATTTATTTTTTTATTACGATATTTATAGTATGATACTCAATTTCCTCGAAGGGAGGTGGTTATATGATACGAACTGAAAACAACGATTCATCAGTCCCCCGAAGTACTTGTCGAAATGTGCTTTCGGACAGATTTGAAGCGCATTTCGATCTCGAAAATCATCTAACCAACTTTATAGAGGAGAATTGCTATGGAAGAGTTAAAGAAAGCAAGCGAAGTTCTTGAGCTTTTGGAGACCAAGCAGTATACCAAGCTTCGTCAGCTTCTCTCGGAGCTGAATGATGCCGATATTGCTGCAATTTTGGAAGAATTGGATGAGACGGAGATGCTCAAGTGTTTCCGCATCTTACCCAAGGATTTGGCTGCGGATGTTTTTTCATACTTCGAAGTGGACAACCAGCAGCTTATCATTACATCCCTCTCAGAGAAGGATGCCGCAAACATTATCGATAACCTGATGGCCGATGATGCGGCGGATCTTTTGGAGGAGATGCCTGCAAATATAGTAAAAAGGCTTCTTGCCAATGCCAGTCCCGAGACCAGAAGAGATATCAATCATCTGCTTCGTTACCCCGAGGATTCGGCAGGCAGCATAATGACAGTGGAGTATGTTGACCTCAAAGAAAACCTCACTGTAAATGAGGCTATCGAAAGAATAAAAAAGGTCGGCATAGACTCAGAAACAATCAATATCTGTTATGTCCTTGACATGCAGAGAAAACTTATAGGAACAGTAGCTTTAAGATACCTGCTTTTATCCGACGGTGATGAAGTTATAGGAGATATTATGCATGAAAATGTTATCTCTCTATCCACCATGATGGACCAGGAGGAGGTTGCTCACCAGTTCCAGAAATACGATTTTACCGCGATGCCCGTCGTGGACAACGAAAACAGACTTGTCGGAATCATCACCGTCGATGACGTTGTGGATATTCTACAGGAAGAGACCACAGAGGATATGGAAAAGATGGCAGCTATTTTGCCTACAGACAAGCCGTATATGAGGACATCGGTATTTGATACATATAAAAAGAGAATCCCTTGGCTGCTTCTTTTGATGGTATCTGCAACATTTACCGGAGCTATTATAAGCTCTTTTGAGGAAGCATTAAGCGTATATGCCGCTCTTATCGCATATATTCCGATGCTGATGGATACCGGCGGTAATGCCGGAGGACAGGCTTCGGTAACCATTATACGTGGACTATCACTTGGAGAGATAGAGTATAGGGATATACCGAGAGTTATATGGAAAGAAGTAAGAGTAGCCGTATTTTGCGGACTCTCCCTAGCGGCGGCAAACTTTGCAAAGCTTATGATATTTGACAGAGTCGGAGTTTTGGTTGCACTTACCGTATGTATTACTTTAGTATTTGCCGTTCTTGTGGCTATGCTTGTAGGATGTCTTCTTCCTATCGGAGCAAAGAGAATCGGTTTTGACCCTGCCGTAATGGCGAGCCCTTTTATCACCACTATTGTGGATGCACTTTCATTGCTTTTATACTTCCGTATTGCGACACTTGTTCTCGGAATCGGAGGATAGAATAAAACAGCTTTAGATTATTTAACATATAGGAAGGAAAGAAGTAAAAAACTATGAGGTACTTATTTGAAGCAGAACTACAGAAAAAAAACAACGGCTTTGCCGTCAACGTTCCCTTTAACGTATGGGAAGTCGTAAAGCAGCGTGATGCATTTCAGGCTGAGCTTGTAATCGAGAATGAAATCGTTGAATGCGATCTTAATCCTCTTGAAAAGGGAAGATATGAGCTTACATTTAATGCCGATTCAAAGCTTAATCTTAAGGAGGGAACACCTTACGAGATGCTCCTTCATGTACACGGATCGCTTGCTCCCATGGACGGAGAGAGCCCCTACAGCATTGACAATCCTATCAGAAAGATTGACGGAATCGATATCCAGGTTCAGGATGGAGACGGACTTTGCGGACAGACCTGTGTGGCAATGCTTGCAGGCGTAACTATAAAGGATGTATGTGATGTAATGAACTGCCGTGAGTGGCAGGCTACCATGGGCAAGCTTATCTCTGCTCTTAACTACTATGGCATCGACCACTCAGACATCATCGTATATTCAAGCGAGAATGAAACTGTGGAGCTTCCCAAGTGCGCTCTCATGATTGAGAAACTCGGAAGATTCGGACACTATCTTGTGGCTTTTGATGGAAAGTTCTATGATCCCAACAAAGGCGTTATGGACGAGTATGATTTCTCCAAGCTTGTGGGATACCTTGAGATCAAATGCTGATAGAGGCCGGAATACCGATATTTCGATAATTTGTCAGGTATAAGATAATTTATAAAAAAAATATAAAACGGATATAAACCACTTTACAAATTATGTAGGGTGGTTTATATTATTTTTTAGCAATTAGCACTCAAATTATATGAGTGCTAACAAAATCAAGATTATTACATTTTCTATATAATGAAAATGCTAATTTAGCTTTTAAAGGAGGCATGTATCATGAAGTTAGAACCTTTGGGAGACAGAGTAGTTCTTAAGCAGCTCGTGGCTGAGGAAACCACAAAATCCGGAATAGTTCTCCCCGGACAGAATAAGGAAAAGCCCCAGCAGGCTGAAGTTGTTGCGGTAGGACCCGGCGGAATGGTCGAGGGTAAGGAAATCGCAATGCAGGTTAAGGTTGGAGATCAGGTAATCTACTCCAAGTATTCAGGAACCGAAGTTAAGCTTGATGATGAAGAATATATCATTGTAAAGCAGAGCGATATTCTTGCTATTATCAAATAATGATCTGATAACAAAAATATCTTTAGAAAGCGGATAAATCCGCTGCTTTAAATAACAGATTAAGGAGATGACCTATCATGGCAAAAGAAATAAAGTACGGCGCTGAGGCGCGTGCAGCTTTGGAAGCAGGCGTTAATCAGCTTGCTGATACAGTTAGTGTAACACTTGGACCTAAGGGTAGAAACGTAGTACTCGACAAGAGCTACGGAGCACCTCTTATCACCAACGACGGTGTTACCATCGCAAAGGAAATTGAGCTTGCAGACGGATTTGAAAATATGGGAGCACAGCTTGTAAAGGAAGTTGCTACCAAGACCAATGATGTTGCAGGTGACGGTACAACAACCGCTACAGTTCTTGCACAGGCAATGATCAATGCGGGAATGAAGAACCTTGCAGCAGGAGCCAACCCTATCATCCTCAGAAAAGGAATGAAGAAAGCTACCGATTGTGCTGTAGAGGCTATCAAGGAAATGTCTAAGCCCGTTGACGGCAAGAAGCATATCGCTCGTGTAGCTGCAATTTCAGCCGGCGACGAGGAAGTCGGACAGCTTGTTGCTGACGCTATGGAAAAGGTTTCCGGAGATGGTGTTATCACCATCGAGGAATCAAAGACTATGCAGACCGAGCTTGACCTTGTAGAAGGTATGCAGTTCGACCGCGGATATATTTCAGCATACATGGCTACAGATATGGATAAGATGGAGGCTGTTCTTGAGAATCCCGCAATCCTTATCACTGACAAGAAGATTTCAAATATTCAGGAGATTCTTCCTCTTCTTGAGCAGATAGTTCAGTCAGGACAGAAGCTTCTTATCATCGCTGAGGATGTTGAGGGTGAAGCCCTTACAACTCTTATCGTTAACAAGCTTCGCGGAACCTTCAATGTTGTAGCTGTAAAGGCTCCCGGATACGGCGACAGAAGAAAAGCAATGCTAGAGGATATCGCTATTCTCACAGGCGGTACAGTAATCAGCTCCGAGCTTGGACTTGAGCTTAAGGATGCTACTATGGAGCAGCTTGGACATGCTAAGTCAATCAAAGTAAGAAAAGACGACACCGTTATCGTTGACGGTGAAGGTGATAAGGCTGCTATCGAGGCACGTGTTGCTCAGATTAAAAAGCAGATTGAAGAGACCACTTCAGATTTCGACAGAGAAAAGCTTCAGGAGCGTCTTGCAAAGCTCGCAGGCGGCGTAGCCGTTATCAGAGTTGGTGCAGCTACCGAGACTGAAATGAAGGAAGCTAAGCTCCGTCTCGAGGATGCACTCGCAGCTACCAGAGCTGCTGTTGAAGAGGGTATCATCAGTGGTGGTGGAAGTGCTTATATCCACGCATCAAAGAAGGTTGCTACTCTTGCTGATTCTCTTGAAGGCGATGAGAAGACCGGTGCACAGATAGTGCTTAAGGCTCTCGAAGCACCTCTTACCAAGATTGCACAGAACGCAGGCCTTGAAGGAAGTGTTATCGTTAATAAGGTACGTGAGTCAGAGCCCGGTGTCGGATTTGATGCACTTAAGGAAGAGTATGTCAACATGGTTGAGGCCGGAATCCTTGATCCCGCAAAGGTTACAAGAAGTGCACTCCAGAACGCTACTTCCGTAGCAAGCACCCTTCTTACAACCGAGAGCGTTGTATCTACAATCAAAGAACCCGAACCTCCTATGCCCGCAGGCGGAGCCCCCGGCATGGGTGGGATGTACTAAATAAAATGGTATCAAAAAAAGAAATCTCCTCCTGCTCGCAGGAAGGAGATTTCTTTTTTTAGAGACCTTAAAAAGTATAAGCATAAAAGCCATTTTCGAAGAAAATGCGCGATATGCGCATACTTTTTGGCGGATTTCGAGAGTTGCAAAGCAACGAAGAAATCCGTTTTTATTTGTAACTACAGAGAATATGAGCATAAAAGCCAATTGCGAAGCAATGGCGATATGCGAATACTTTTTAGAATTGCGAGAGCTACGAAGTAGCGAAGCAATTCGTTGGATTAATAATGTAACTACAGAGAATTTGAAGCAAAGAAGCAGATTGCGAAGCAATCGCGATTTGCGAATACTTTTTGACGGATTTCGAGAATTGCGAAGCAATGAAGAAATCCGTTTTTATTTGTAACTAACCGTATTCATTTCGGACAATTTCCTTATGTAAACTTAAACAATATGGGGATAGCTATTTTGCACATCAATATGTTATAATTTAACATAGATTTTTTATGAG
>JAIKXH010000040.1 GCA_024684215.1 Lachnospiraceae bacterium | reverse complement strand
TATCCGTAAAGGACATAGATCCCGGTACAATGGAATCAAAGATCGTGAAGGATTTGTATTTTGCAGGTGAAGTACTGGATCTTGATGCCCAGACCGGAGGTTTCAATCTGCAGATAGCCTGGTCCACAGGCCATGCTGCGGGAGATGCGGTATAAAATAATAAAACAGGAGACTATCATGCCACTTAATATAGCAATTGACGGACCTGCAGGAGCAGGAAAGAGCACCATCGCAAAGATGGTAGCAAAGAAAAAGAATCTTATCTATGTAGATACGGGAGCAATGTACAGAGCCGTGGCTCTATACATACTAAGAAAGGGTGTGGATCCCGCCGATATTGAAGCTGTTTCAAAAACAAGCAAGGAAGCGGATATAACCATCGGCTATGAGGACGGAGTTCAGATAGTATATCTTAACGGAGAGAATGTAAATGCGTTTCTTCGAACCGAAGAGGTGGGAAATGTTGCATCCAAAACTTCCGCGAATCCTGCAGTGAGAGAGCATCTACTTTATCTTCAGAAACAGCTTGCGGCAAGCAATGACTGCATTATGGACGGAAGAGATATAGGTACGGTTGTCCTGCCTAACGCGAAACCTAAGGTTTATCTTACCGCCAGCTCCGAAGTCAGGGCCAAGAGAAGATTTGATGAGCTGGTTGCAAAGGGTGAGGAGCCTGATTTTGACAAGATCAAGGCCGATATCGAGCAGCGTGACTATCAGGATATGCACAGAGAAATAGCACCTCTTCGTCAGGCAGAAGACGCGACTCTCGTTGATTCTTCATACATGACCATAGAAGAAGTTGTTCAGGTAATCTGTGATCTGTGTGAATAGTGCATCTTAGTGGAGTAACCAATGGAAATAGTTCTTGCAGAACACGCAGGCTTTTGTTTCGGCGTAAAAAGAGCCGTTGGCTGCGTGTACGAGAAGATAAAAAGCGGTAGACCGATCTACACATACGGTCCTATCGTTCATAACGAAGAAGTGGTGCGGGAACTTGAGGAAAATGGTGTCAGGGTCATCAAGGATGAAGATGAACTTGAGTGCGTGTCTCCGGAAAAAGATGCCATAATAATCATAAGAGCTCACGGAGTTTCTGAAAAAGTTTCCAAAAAACTTTCGGAAAAAGGCTTTGAAGTAGTAGATGCCACCTGCCCTTTTGTAAAAAAGATACACCGCACGGTTGCGGAAGAATCCGCGAAGGGAAGAAAAATAATAATCGTGGGAGACCCGGATCACCCCGAAGTTGTGGGCATAAAAGGCTGGATTCAAGGGGATTCAATAGTTTTCAAAGAAGTTTCCGACGCCGAAAAGTTTATACCCGATGGTGATTTTGAATACACTTTGGTGTCGCAAACTACATTTCAACGCAAGAAATTTAAAGAGATTGTTGAAATTATCGAAAAAAAAGAGTACAATGTTAATGTTGTGAATACAATCTGTAATGCTACAGAGGAAAGACAACGCGCCGCCGAGTCGCTTGCGACTAGGGCTGACGCTATGATCGTGATAGGAAGTACCGGCAGTTCCAACACAAAAAAACTCTTTGAAATATGCAAGAGCTGCTGTGAAAACACCTTTTACGTTCAGACACCGGAGGATTTGGATACGGGCCGTCTCGCATCTGCCAACCTGGTGGGAATTACCGCAGGGGCTTCCACCCCGCAAAAATTAATTGAGGAGGTTCAAAATAATGTCAGAGGAACTTACTTTTGAACAAATGCTGGAAGATTCATTCAAAACAATTCATACAGGAGAGGTAGTAGAAGGTACTGTAATCGATGTTAAGCCTGAAGAAGTAATTCTCAACATCGGATACAAGGCTGATGGTATTCTTACAAAGTATGAGTACACGAATGACAACAGCATTGACCTTACTACTGCGGTAAAAATCGGAGATACCCTCGAGGTTAAGATCCTTAAGGTTAACGACGGCGACGGACAGGTTCTTGTTACTTACAAGCGTCTCCAGCAGGAGAAGGGCAGCAAGAGAATCGAAGAAGCTTTCAATAACCATGAGGTACTTAAGGCTGTTGTCAGCCAGGTTCAGGATGGCGGTCTTACCGTTATCGTTGACGAGACCAGAATTTTCATCCCCGCAAGTCTTGTATCGGATACTTATGAGAGAGATCTTTCCAAGTACAAGGATCAGGAGATTGAATTTGTAGTAATTGAGTTTAGCCCCAGAAAGCGCCGTTGCATCGGTGACCGTAAGCAGCTTCTTGTTGCTAAGAAGGCTGAACTTCAGAAGGAGCTTTTCGAGAAGATTCACGAAGGCGATACCGTTGAAGGTGTTGTTAAGAATGTTACCGACTTCGGTGCATTTATCGATCTTGGCGGAGTAGACGGACTTCTCCACATCTCAGAGATGAGCTGGGGAAGAGTTGAGCATCCCAAGAAAGTATTTAAGGTTGGCGATACAATCAAGGTTCTCGTTAAGGAAATCAACGGAAACAAGATTGCTCTTTCACTTAAGTTTGACGATCAGAACCCTTGGAAGGATGCTTCCGAGAAGTTCGCAATCGGAAATGTTGTTACCGGTAAGGTAGCAAGAATGACTGAATTTGGAGCTTTTGTAGAGCTTGAGAACGGCGTTGATGCACTTCTTCATGTATCTCAGATTTCTAAGGATCACATTGAGAAGCCCAGCGATGTACTTACTACCGGACAGGAAGTAACTGCAAAGATTGTTGATTTCAACGAGGCCGATCACAAGATTTCACTCAGCATCAAGGCATTAACGGCACCCGAACCCAAAAAGGATGATGACGAGGATGTTGCTTCTGTGGACATTGACGCTGTAATTGCTTCCGAGGGCGAGGAATAAAATTAACCATTGTGCGACTGCTGAGATATTTAACTACCTCGGCAGTCGTTTTTTGGTATAAAAAAAAGAGAGGCAGGTAATACTATGGAGTACGATTACGAGTATTTTAAAAAAGAAATATTAAAGCTTACACAAATCGACTTAAATGCCTACAAAGAGCGCCAGATGAAACGTCGTATAGACACGCTCATCGGCAAAAACAAAATTGTAGGTTATGATAAGTATGTCGATGCCTTAAAAACAAATAAAGATATATTTGACGAATTCATTAATTACATCACTATAAATGTTTCTGAGTTTTACAGAAATCCCGAACAGTGGGAATTTATGGACAAACAGGTATTTCCGGATCTGATTTCTAAGTTTGGAAAGAACTTAAAGATATGGTCTGCTGCTTGTTCAACCGGTGATGAGCCTTATTCACTTGTAATGGCTCTTTCTAAGCATGTTCCCATCAATCAGATAAAGATATATGCAACTGACCTTGATAAGACTGTTATAGCTAAAGCTAAAGTAGGTCTTTATGATGCAAAGAGTATAGCCGGTGTACCTGACGAGTTCAAAAAGAAATATTTCACGCAGGTTGGACCTTCCTTCAAGATTTCTGATGAGATTAAGGCAAGGGTTGAATTCCATGAGCATAATCTTTTGAAGGACAAATATCCTACAGACTATAACTTTATCGTATGTAGAAATGTTTTGATTTATTTCACCGATGAAGCTAAGGATGAGGTATTTAAGAAATATTTCCAGAGTCTGAAGTCCGGCGGATATCTATTCATCGGCAGTACCGAGCAGATCCTCAATTACAAGGAAATCGGCTACGAAAGAAAGAACTCCTTTTTCTACGAGAAACCATAAGCGATGAGGGTTGCGTATTTTGCAACCCTCATAAAATGCGCGATGCACTAACGCGCATTTTATACGAAGCGAAGCGGAGTATCGCGCCGCACGCGGTGTATCTCAGTGGGAGAGGTGTCTCCCGCTGAGATACACGCTCCGTGAGGATGCGCAGGGATTCGGTGTGGAAGATGTCAGCTTTCGCTGACCCGAATCCCGCGCCAAGTCTCGAGTACGAGACTTGAATATGTCGCGTGCGGAATAAATATATGTTAGCTGCGCACGGTGTTGTTTTAAAGAGCATATAAGCAAAGGTATCATTATGATCAGTGACTCAATACAGATTGCTTTACTGCATATTTCACTTAATATTGCATCTTTCATATTTGATTTGGTGCTTTGTTTTTTGTTGCTCACTTTAAAACATGAAAATAAGAGTATGAACCGTCGGTTCCTTACACTCTCAGTATTTGTTCTGTTCGGAATAGTATTTACATGCCTGGACAGTATCTTCAGAAGAGATCATCTTTTTGATGTTCCTCAAATTATCCCTGTTATTACTAATCATGTCGCATATGGATCTAATATTTTTCTGACATTTTTCTTTGCTAGGTACAGTGAAAGTTTCTTTAATGTAGATTTCAAGAGTAAACTTTCCAGATTTAATTCTATACTAATGGGATTTTCTGTCGTTTTTCTTGCTATGGGTGTTATCTTTAAATTGCCAAAGCTGGACGGAACACCGGAAATTGTTAATATGGCCAACTGGTATCGCTTTGTTACCGGCTTTGCTATAGAGCTTTATTATCTTGGCTATTCGGCCGCTTTATTTGTTAAAAACGGTAAACAACTTGACAAGAGAGCCTTTAGAACGGCCCTTTCTTCCTTTGTTATCACGATGGGGATTATTACAATTGAAGGTTTTAATAATACAGGTATATATCTGAATTATTTGGGGGCAGTATTAGGCATTTATGTTTTCTATGTAGGAAACGAAAGCTCTGACTATAAATATCTGATTAAAGCTATGCAGGATTTGGAGGAATCGAAGAAAAAGGCTGATAGCGCAAATCGCTCAAAATCCGATTTCCTTGCAAGCATGTCTCATGAGATAAGGACACCTTTAAATGCCGTTATCGGAATGAATGAGATGATTTTAAGGGAGAGCGAGAATCCAACGGTTATATCTTATGCAAGAAATGTTGAAAGTGCAGGTAATAATCTACTCTCTATTATCAATGATATACTCGATTTTTCAAAGATTGAAGCCGGTAAGCTCGAGCTTGTCGAGGCCCCTTACAAGTTAAGTTCAGTTATAAATGATGTTATAAATATTATATCTATTAAAGCCTCATCCAAAGAAATAAGATTCGAGTCTGATGTAGATGAAAATCTGCCTGACGGACTTTTCGGAGACGAAGTACGTATCCGTCAGGTGATCGTGAATATACTTAGCAATGCTGTAAAATATACCAATAAAGGCTTTGTGAAATTTTCAATTACAGGTAAAAAAACACCTGATAATGTTTGCCTCATCGTAAAAGTAACAGATTCCGGAATCGGTATTAAGGAAGAAGATCTGCCTAAAATTTTTGGTAAATTTGAACGTGTTGATCTGGGACAAAACAAGACTGTGGAAGGTACAGGACTTGGCCTAGCTATTACGCACAGTCTTCTTGAAATGATGAACGGTAATATAGAAGTGGAGAGTGTTTACGGAAGCGGATCGACGTTTACCATTATGATTCCGCAGAAAATAACGCTGGATGAACCGATCGGTGATTACCGCAAGAAATTCGAAATGAATGCAAAAGAGAATAATGTTTACAAAGAGACATTTACTGCTCCGGATGCATATATTCTTGTAGTGGATGATATGCCGATGAATCTTACGGTTATAACCAGACTGCTTGCGAAAACGAAGATTAAAATAGATACTGCTAAAAGCGGAGAAGAAGCGCTGAAGCTGACACAGGAAATACCCTATGACCTTATTTTAATGGATCAGATGATGCCACAGATGGACGGCTCACAAGTGCTTCACAGAATCAGAAAACAGGTTGACGGAGCAAATATAGAGACTCCGATGATATGCCTGACAGCAGATGCTATTTCGGGAGCAAAGGAGCGCTATCTTACGGAAGGATTTACCGATTATATCTCAAAACCGGTGAAGGGCTATGCGTTAGAAGAAGTTCTTTCAGAATATCTCCCAAAAGAAAAAGTGATACATCAATAGCCCGAAACCTGTGCCTAAGGGCATTTCGAGACTTGTATGATTAATATCGGTATGTAGTTTCGGGACTTGTAAGATTAGTATCAGTATGTGGTTCCGATGACTTGTAATATATGATTGGCATACTCTGTAAAAGCGGCGCGGTCGCGCTTAAGCTCATCAGTCAGTTCGAAGAATACTTCTTTCGAACGGTATTCACGGCGGAATATGGGCTCAAATAAAATGTCAAACTGGGGCAGATAACGGGACTGCTTTCTGGTATAGCAGGTAGCGGCGGTGGCTTGCGTTCTCTGCTCTTTGTTTACAAATGAAGCAACGGATTTATGAAGGGCTACATCTTCCTCGGGAAGATAATAGTAGTCCTTATAATTTGCATAAAAATACTTCATTTCCTCGTTGTAAATGGGTATTCTAAATGACCCTTCCGCCCCTTCACCGTGGAAATAACATCCGTTGGCGGAGGCTGAAACAGGCCTCGGGAGTGTGACGGGAAGCTCGGCGGTAAGAATAAGCTCCTGGCGTGTGGCTCCGTTATAATCCTTGTAATTATTTGCGGAAGCTCTCTTTACCATGACACTGTTGTTGAAAAGATCAAAATAAGCCAGCATAGGTAAAATGCTAAGCATACCCTTTAAGTCGTCCTCATTGTGAAGAAGAAGAGTGTTTCTTGAAAATTCCGAAGGATCTTTTACATAATCGTGATAAACTCCGATAAGTTCACCGCCGCTGAAGGCATCTTTTCTGTCGATTCCAAGGAATTTTTCCATGGTTTTTTGCTTACAATTTGAAAGCCCAAGGAAAACTTTGCAGGGAGAAATTCTCTTATAAAGATCGATTCCGGTAAATGATTCAAAATTATAATCAAGTTCGTGTTGTTTACATTTTTGAATCAAATAAGGCATATCGAACTGGTTGCCGTTAAAGTGTACCAGATATTTATAATCCTTTACGAAATCAAAGAAAGCATTTAAAATATCGACTTCCTGTTCATAGGTTTCGGCAAGCCATTGGATAGTGCACCATTTTCCGGCACTGTTGTATGCACAGCCGATCATATAAAGATAAGAGCTGCGAGCGGTAAAACCGGTAGTCTCTATATCCAAAAAGACAAGTTCCTCCGGGGGAGCAAGTCTTGTAATATCATATTCAATATCAAATTCTTCAAGAGTTTCTCTGGATACTTTCATAATCAAAACCTTTCGGAAATTGGAAATTTTTAATATCTCTTGTATCATAACATAATTATCCATTTATAGTAGTATTTTTCTCAGAAAAAGTGTAAAATTATCATTAAGCTGATACAGCTTGGTATCATATTTTAAAGGAGATGTACGATGCCCAGATTTACTTTTTCAGGTGGTGTCCATCCTTTCGAGGGGAAGGAGTTATCTAAGGACAAACCCATCACACAGCTAAAGGCCGGCAAAATTCTAGTTTATCCGGTATCTCAACATATTGGCGCCCCCGCAACTCCAATTGTAAATGTAGGTGACAGAGTCCTCAGAGGCCAGATGATCGCAGAGGCCGGAGGATTTGTTTCTGCGCACATTTTTTCATCGGTTTCGGGTACCGTTAAGGCAATAGAGTCCAGAAGAGTTGTTACAGGAGACTCGGTGAACAGTATTGTTATCGAGAACGATTTTCTTGATGAAGAGGTTAAATACAATCCGCTTATGGACTGGAACCTTGCTTCGAGAGAGGAGATCCTTGACGCCGTAAAAGGCGCCGGAATCGTAGGTATGGGTGGTGCGGGTTTCCCGACACATGTAAAGCTTTCGCCCAAGGAGCCGGAAAATATCACATATATCATTGCCAACTGTGCAGAATGTGAGCCTTATCTGACAAGTGACTACCGCAGAATGCTTGAGGAACCCGAGAAGCTTATCGGCGGAATGAAGATTTTGCTCAGACTATTTGATAATGCCCACGGAATCATTGCGATAGAGGAGAACAAGCCTGATTGCATAGCCCTTTTAAAGAAGCTTACTCATGATGATAAGCGCATTACCGTTAAGGGAGTATATACAAAATATCCCCAGGGCGCCGAGAGAATGCTTATTCATGCCACTACCGGAAGAAGGATAAATTCCACAATGCTTCCCGCAGATGTCGGATGCATAGTTGATAATGTAGACACGCTTGTTGCCATATATAATGCCGTTGTTTACGGAAAGCCTCTCATGGAGAGGATTGTTACCGTTACCGGAGATGCTGTTTCGGATCCTAAAAACTTCAAAGTACCCATTGGAATGAGCTATCAGGAAGTGCTCGACGCTGACGGCGGATTTAAGGTTCAACCCGAAAAGATTATCTGCGGCGGCCCTATGATGGGATTTTCCATGTTTGGGTTAGAGGTGCCGACCACAAAGACATCTACTGCGCTTTTAGCATTTGAGCATGATGAGGTTGCGGCCTCGGAGCCTAGCCCTTGTATTAAGTGCGGCAGATGCGTTTCGGTTTGTCCCGGAAGAGTTATGCCGAGCGTTCTTGCGGATGCAGCGGAACACGGTGATATGGAAAAATTCCTCGAATACGGAGGAATGGAGTGCTGTGAGTGCGGATGTTGCAGTTTTATTTGCCCTGCAAAGCGTCAGCTTACACAAAACATTAAATCAATGAGAAAAATAGAACTTGCCAACAGGCGTAAAAAGTAGAGGGAGGATAAAATGGCTGATAATACTAATCAAACAACCTATAAAGTATCCTCCAATCCTCATGTGAGATCGAAGGCTACGACCGGCGGTATAATGCTGATGGTTATCATCGCACTTATGCCGGCAACCGGATTTGGTATTTATAATTTCGGACTTCGCGCAGTGTTTGTAATCTGCGTATGCGTTGCAAGCGCCGTTCTGTCAGAATTTTTGTTTAATCTTATCTTAAAGAGAAAGCAGTCGATTTTCGACCTTTCCGCTGTTGTAACGGGACTGCTTCTTGCACTTAACTTACCTGTAAGTATTCCTCTTTGGATGGCAGGACTCGGCAGCTTTTTCGCAATCGTTGTTGTAAAGATGCTCTTTGGCGGAATCGGACAAAACTTTATGAATCCGGCTCTGGGAGCGAGATGCTTTTTGGTTATCTCTTTTCCTGCAGCAATGACCAATTTTGTAACCGATGCTTACACCGGAGCAACACCTCTTGCAGCACTAAAAGCCGGCGAGAATATAAATATTTTTGATATGATAATCGGTAGGACAGGAGGAACCATTGGTGAGACATCTCTGGTCGCGATTATAATCGGTGCATGTTTCCTCATATTGATGGGTGTTATAGATCTGATCATACCGGGATGCTATATTGTTACTTTTGTATTGTTCCTTGGAATTTTCGGACAGAGAGGATTTGATCCCGCATTTATCACTGCACATCTGGCAGGAGGCGGACTCATGCTCGGTGCGTTCTTTATGGCAACGGACTATGTCACCAGGCCGATGACAAAATGGGGACAGGTGATTTACGGCGTATTCCTCGGTATAATGACCGGAGTATTCAGAGTCTTCGGACCTTCCGCAGAAGGAGTTTCTTATTCGATTATATTAGGAAATCTGCTTGTGCCTCTGATTGAAAAGTTCACAAGACCTATTCCTTTCGGATTTAAGAGATCCGAGCTTAAAAAGCTGAAAGGAGGTAAGTGATATGGCAAAAGATATTAAAGTCATGCTTAAGGAAGCCGGCGCTCTTTTGGTTATAACACTTATTGCCGGACTGCTCCTCGGATTTATTTATGAGCTTACAAAAAAGCCCAGAGCATATCAGAAAGAGCTTGCTGTTACCAAGGCTTGCAATGAAGTAATGCCAAACGGCGATAAGTTTGAGGAGATTGAATACTCCCTCAGCGATGAAACACTAAGTGCATTATCAGAAAACGGAGTTACCGTTGGCACAGTTTATGAGTCCTACGATAAGAGCGGAAGCTTTATCGGATATGTGGTTGAATCAAAATCATCACAGGGATATAACGGTGATATCGTTCTTTATCTTGGAATTGATCCTGCGCAGGCACCTGCCAATCTGATCGGGGTATCGATATTAAAGATATCCGAAACTCCCGGACTCGGAATGAGGGCACAGGAAGTGCTGGTGCCTCAGTTTAAAAACAAAGCGGCACAATCATTTATGTTTACAAAAACCGGAGCAACATCCGACAATGAAATCGATGCTATCAGCGGAGCCACAATCACAACAAGAGCCTTTACAAATGCTGTAAACGGCGGACTTAATGCGGCAATCGATATATATGAAAAAGCTGTAGCGGAAGGGAGGTTTTAGCAAATGAAAGAAAAAAGAGTTGCTGAACGTCTCTTTAACGGACTTATTAAAGAAAATCCCACTTTTGTATTAATGCTGGGTATGTGTCCTACCTTGGCGGTTACAACATCCGCTATGAACGGACTTGGAATGGGACTTACCACCACTGTTGTACTTGCACTTTCGAACCTGATTATTTCACTTCTTCGAAAGTTTATACCCAACAGAGTGCGTATTCCCGCATTTATCGTAATCGTTGCATCATTCGTTACTATGGTGCAGCTGCTTTTGGAGGCATATCTGCCCGCGCTCAACACTGCGCTTGGCGTGTATATTCCGCTTATCGTAGTTAACTGTATTATCCTTGGACGTGCCGAGAGCTTTGCTTATCACAATCCTCCGCTTCCTTCACTTTTTGACGGAATCGGAATGGGACTTGGATTTTCCGTTGCACTTACACTTATAGGTGCGGTCAGAGAGCTTTTGGGTGTCGGAGAAGTATTCGGATACAGAGTAATGCCTCAGGGCTATACTCCTATCAATATTTTTGTACTTGCTCCCGGTGCTTTCTTTGTGCTTGCTGCTTTGGTCGCAATCCAGAATTTTATCAAAAAGAAAGCTGCAGCAAAAGGCAAGGATGTTTCAAAGGTCGGTTCGGGATGCAGCGAAGATTGTACAAACTGCGGCGAGAAGGGCTGCTCAAAGAGATTTTATGATGCTGATGCTCCCGGGAAAAATCCCGTTATAAATGAGGCTGTTGCAATAAAGACTGTCGAGCCTGAAAAAACTGCAGAAGCGGAAAAAACCGCAGAAGCAGAAAAAACTGCAGAAGCGGAAATAACTGCAGAAGCTGAAAGTACTGCGGAAGCAAAAAAAACTGCAGAAGCAGACAATACGGCAGTGGTTGAAAGTGAAGCTGCACCTATTGAGGAAGAGATAAAGGAGGATGATAAGAATGAATAATATTTCAAGTATCAGAGACCTTTTTATACTCCTTGTGGGCTCATCACTGGTTTCAAACGTTGTGCTCAGCCAGTTTTTGGGACTTTGTCCTTTCCTTGGCGTATCCAAAAAGATAAAGACAGCCGCCGGAATGGGCGCTGCCGTAATATTTGTTATTACTCTTGCCAGTGCTGTGGCAGGTGTGATCTACAAATTTATCCTTGTACCTTTTAACATTACATATCTTCAGACTATTGTATTTATTTTGGTAATAGCTGCGCTTGTACAGTTTGTCGAAATGTTTCTAAAGAAGGTTATTCCGTCACTCTATGAGGCTCTCGGAGTATATCTTCCCCTTATAACAACCAACTGCGCGGTGCTTGGAGTAGCTCTTACCAATGTTCAAAAAGAATACGGAATCGGAACGGGTGTTGTAAACGGATTTGCTACGGCCCTTGGTTTTACTATAGCAATAGTTATCCTCGCCGGTATTCGAGAGAAGATGGAATACAACGATATCCCCGAAAGCTTTAAAGGAATGCCCTCGGTGCTTCTTACTGCCGGACTTATGGCTATAGCTTTTTGCGGATTTTCGGGATTGTTGTAAAGGAGGGGTAGCATGAATTTTACCGGTATTTTAATAGCGGCAGGTATTGTAGCTGCTGTGGGAATATTTGTAGGAATTTTTTTGGGAATCGCCGGGATTGCTTTCAAGGTTAAGACCGACCCCAGAGAGGAACAGGTTTTATCGGCCCTTCCCGGAAATAACTGCGGAGGTTGCGGATATCCCGGATGCTCAGGACTTGCTTCCGCAATATGCAAGGGTGAAGCACCTGTAAATGCGTGCCCCGTCGGAGGTGACCCCGTAGGCAGAAAGATTGCCGAGATCATGGGAGTAGAAGCGGCTGAAAGCGAAAAGCTGGTCGCGTATGTTGCCTGCAAGGGCGACTGTGAAAAAGCCGGAGTCGATTATGAATATGTCGGAGCCGAGGATTGCAGAATGCTTGAATTTGTTCCGAACGGCGGACCTAAAAAATGTAACAACGGATGCCTTGGATTCGGCAGCTGTGTAAAAGCTTGTCCCTTTGATGCCATACATGTAATTAATGGTGTAGCGGTTGTTGATAAGGAGAAGTGTAAGGCCTGCGGCAAATGTGTTGCAGCCTGCCCTAAAAATTTAATATCACTTATACCCTATAAGTCAAAATTTGTGGTAGGATGTAGTTCTAAGGACAAGGGTCCCGTCACCATGAAGGCTTGCTCCGTCGGTTGTATCGGATGCGGCATCTGCGTGAAAAACTGTCCAAAGGGGGCAATTACACTTGTGGATAACCACGCTGTTATCAATCAGGAAAAATGTGTGGGATGCGGAATCTGTGCCACTAAGTGTCCCAAGAAAATTATCATAAAGGAAAACTAGTATGAAACTGGGCGGAAACGACAATAAAATATCTCCTCAGATGGGAGCGGTGGTTGTCGCTTCCGTCCTTATTATTTTTGCGATTATAGGTATTGCTGTAGTACCGCAGCTTTCAAAGCAAAAAAATGATGTCGACTATTCAAATGTGTTACCGGAACACAATGAGAGTATTAACTCAGAGACTTATAACAGCAAAGAAAATGCCGATAATATAAACAGTGGGGACAGCGGCGTAGTAATAAGCGACAATAAGGATGGCATCACATCACCCGATGAACTGGATTTTTGGGATTTATATCCTGAAAATAAAGAAACTGAAGGAATGGAGATGGTACCCGAAAATGGAGCAGCAAGCGGCTCGGGAACCGAAAACGGACCCGGTTTACCTCCTGCTGACGGTAGCGCGCCGGGAACGGGTGAAGGAGTATCTTCGGATGAAAACGACCCTTCAAAGGACGGAAAGCACACAAAGGTAACGCTGCGCGACGGCTCGGAAGAGTGGGTCACCATCTCGCAATATTTACCGAAAAACGATTACGATTATTCCAATCTTGTCTGCAAGGATGACAGGATGGAGTATTACATAGACGGAAAAAAGGTGTCCTATTTGGGAATTGATGTTTCCAAATATCAGGACTATATCGATTTTAATAAAGTCAAAAAAGACGGTATAGACTTTGTCATGATAAGAGTAGGCTTAAGAGGATACGGAACAGGTCAGATTACTTATGATGATTACTTTTTTGACAATATAAAAAGGGCTACAGACGCGGGACTGAAAGTAGGTGTTTATTTTTCATCACAGGCTATTAGTAAGGACGAAGCGACCGAGGAAGCAAATACTGTTTTGGAGGCTCTCGGAGATTATAAAATAGATTACCCCATAGCTTTTGATATGGGATTTATTGACGGAGATACGGCCCGTATTGAAGGGCTTTCCATAAATGATAAGACAGAGATTGCAAAGACATTTCTGGATACTGTAAGTGCCAAAGGTTATACCGGCTGTATATATGCCACAAAGGAATGGCTGATAAAAGAGATTGAATTATCCAAGCTAACCTCGTATGATTTCTGGCTCGCCCAGGAGGAAGACCTTCCTGATTATCCTTACAAGTTTTCAATGTGGCAATATAAAACAAAGGCTTCTGTGGAGGGAATATCCGGTTTTGTAAATCTCAACATTTCTTTTGTTGATTATACAGAAAAATAGAATTATCAGAAAATTTAAAAATAATATTGATAATAATTGAAAAAATATCAATAAAATCAATTATTGAAACATAATATCAAATTTCACTTTATTTTTTCTAAAAATAGTTGTATGATATATGATATAGATATGCATATCCTTTAGGCTTTTAATGGTTAGGCACAGGTAGTATATTCGAAAGGGTATACATGTTTGATATAAGTATGGGTGGGAACTATATTAAATTTCTAAAGGAGTAGTAACTATGAAAAAACAACGTGGTATTTCGATTTATCTGATGCAGATCTTATTGGCATTGGTTCCGCTCTATATTGGTGTAGTAGCAGTTAGCGCGGTATCAATATTCCAGATGGATTCAAGACTTGAAGAGAGTACTTATTCAAGACTTGAAACGGCGGCAATTGCAACCGCCAGGTATTTTGAGTATGACATCAATGAGGGAATCTTGGCTCAGGATGACACAAGCTTTGAATACTGTGACAGTTTTAAATCTACAAATGTTGAGGTTACACTTTTTGAAGGTGATACAAGATATGTAACTTCACTTAAAAATTCCGACGGTTCGAGAAATATCGGAACCCAGGCGGATTCAAAGATTTTTGAGACTGTAAAGTCCGGCAGCGTTGTTAAAAAAGACAATGTTACAATAGGCGGAAAGAAGTATTATGTTTATTACATGCCTATCTATAATGAAGACGGTTCATTCTTCGGAATGTCATTTGCCGGTGAAAATATGGATAGCGTAGATGCTGCAAAGCGTAGCGTTGCCGTAACCGCTATATGTATAGGTGGCGGAATCCTGGTATTGTTCGCAATTATGGCTATTATAATCGCAAAGCTTGTATCGGCTCCCATCAAGGAACTTGCCGCAGCCAGCGAGAAGATGGCATCCGGAAAGTTAAATACCGAATTTAATGCCAAGAGTAATGTTAAAGAAATTGGCGGTTTAATCAATTCTACACAAGATCTTAAAAATGCACTGCTTAATTCCGTAGGCACCGTCAAAGAATCGGCCGAGAGCTTAAGCAACGCCGTAATTGATGTAGATAGCAAGACTACAAATAACGTAGAGAGCATCAGTCAGATAAATGAAGCGGTTAACGAAGTGGCTCAGACTTCACAGACTGTTGCAGAGTCTGCTCAGAGCATGTCCGAGAAAGCTATCGAACTCGGTGATAATATTGAGAGACTTAACGAGAGTGTTGTTATTCTTAAAAATGCTTCCGACGATATCATGGTAGCAAACAACGAAGCTTCGGAATATATGGACACCGTACTTAAATCAAGTAATGAGTCTGTTATGGCCGTTACCGAGATCAGTGAAAAGATTACCGCGACAAACGATGCGGTTAAGGATATTTCAGAATCAGTTCAGATGATCGATGATATCGCAAGCCAGACTCAGCTCCTTTCACTTAACGCTTCGATTGAGGCAGCAAGAGCCGGAGAAGCCGGACGCGGATTTGCGGTTGTTGCAGAGAGCATTAAACAGCTTGCTGAAAGCAGCTCGGAGAATGCCGCTAAGATTAATGATATAGTTAAAAAGGTTACAGAGATTTCCGGAGAAACCGTACAGGTTGCCGAGAAGGTTAAGGGAATCATTGAAAGTGAGAGAGGATACATCACAGATACTCAGGATAAGTTTACCGTTCTTTCCGGAGCGGTCGATCAAAGCGTTGCAGGTATATCCGCTATATCTGAGATGACTCAGGAGCTTGACAGCATTAAGAATGAGCTCACCAGTGCCACCACCGATTTGGGCGCTGTTTCAGAGGAACTCGGAGCAAGTGCTGAGGAAGTATCCGCAAGCTGCTCAACTGTAGCAGAGGCTTGTACCGATACTCAGGCCAGAACTCAGGAGATGAGAGCTATCGACGAGCACCTTGTAGAAGCAGTATCGTTCTTTGAAATGTAATACAAAAGAAATAAATATATTTTATAAATAGAAATTCCCGGGCAGTAATGTCCGGGAATTATTTATGTGTATAATTATGTTATGAATTTAATGATATAAATCACTTGAATAATAAATCACTGTAATATATAACCAATGTCAATAACATCAGTTCGGTTTGTATTCCAAAACCGTGTCAGAAATTGGAACCTTAAAATACATTTCCGCGTACTGCCTTGCGGAGATTTCTTCGATATAATTCTGGATAAAATTCTTGTTACATCCGTTTTTCCTTACAAGGTCCACCGCTTTGTTGTATGCGACGGCAGCTTCAAGGGCTGTTTCGTAAGTGCCGATGTGGAAATATCCGTTTAAATGAATACGGGCATGGAATTTGCCCTTCGCTCCGGGCCTTACTCCGTGGTATGAGTTTAAGACTTTTAAGTTCTCACGTCTGAAATCAAACTCGTCACCGTTGACAAATTTATAATCAACGCCGGCAACCGCGTAGGGCCTGATGCCGTATCTGGTAAAAAGGGTGATCTGCGATCCGTAATCGGAAACAAAAAGATGACCGCCACGTTGCATTATTTTGTGGGATGAAAAATAGAAAAGATCATCCATATCAAATTTTAAGACCTTGTCGGGAGCGAGATAGTAGCGGAACATCTTTTTGTCAACATATATGGGTGTTCCGATATAGATATCATTATCCCTGAAATTTAAAAGAACAACCCATTTATCAAAATTAAGAGGGTTGCCTTCGGAATAATCCTCAAGGCTTGTATAAGTGGCCGCAAGAATGAGACGCCCCATGCGGTAGGCCTGATGGGCTTTTTGGGGTGTGTCGTAGCTTCCGAGAGAGATATGTTTGGTTTTGTAGGTAAGAGACGAGCGATAGAAGGGAGTTCCGTCTTTCTTTTTTGCGGGGAATACGCCCTCAAGTCGTGCGCCCTTATTATTTTCATCTTTACTCATATTTGCATTATAACATTGAAACAAATGATAGTAAAGGCAGATATTATGTAGAAATTTTGGGGAGAATATTGTATACTGTTAAAGATTGGGATAATAGGCATATTATCATGTAGATTAATAATACGGAGGGTTACAGGATGTATAGGGATCAAAAGATTCTGGTAGGAAAAACCGAAAAAGGTGAAGAGATTTTTATGTTGCCCAAAATGGCCAATCGCCACGGACTTATTGCCGGAGCCACCGGTACAGGTAAAACCGTCACATTAAAGGTTCTTGCGGAATCATTCAGTGATGCGGGAGTACCTGTATTTTTTGCCGATGTGAAGGGAGATCTTGCAGGATGCTGTCAAAACGGCGTGATGAACGAAAAGATTTCCTCCAGACTTGCCGGCCTTGGTATTGCCGAATCGGATTTTACCATGAAGAAATATCCTGTAAATTTCTGGGATGTATATGGCGAGGAGGGTATGCCTCTCAGAACTACCATTACCGAAATGGGTCCTATATTACTGGCCAGAATTTTAGGTCTTACAGAGGTACAGACCGATCTTCTTACTATAGCTTTTAAGGTAGCCGACGATAACGGAATGCTCCTTATCGATACCAAGGACTTAAAGGCTATGCTTAATTATGTAGCCGAGAATGCCGATGAACTTGCGATGCAGTACGGAAATATAACAAAACAGAGTCTTGCCGTTATTGTGCGTTCTGTTGTTGCCCTTGAAACCGAAGGGGCCGATTTGTTTTTCGGAGAGCCCGCGCTTTCCGTTTCCGACTGGCTCTCAAGAGATTGCGACGGTAAAGGTGTAGTCCAGATCCTTGATTGCAGAAAGCTTGTAAACAACCCTACTATGTATGCGACCTTCCTTCTTTGGATGATGTCTGAGCTTTTTGAGACACTTCCCGAGGTGGGAGATTTGGATAAGCCCAAGATGGTATTTTTCTTTGACGAAGCGCACCTCCTTTTCACCGATGCGCCCAAGTCGCTCCTTACTAAAATTGAGCAGGTGGTTAAGCTTATCAGATCAAAGGGTGTTGGTATCTACTTTATCACACAGAGCCCCGGAGATATTCCGGACGGAGTGCTCGCGCAGCTTGGAAACAAGGTTCAGCACGCACTTCACGCTTACACTCCTTCGGAGCAAAAGGCTGTAAAGGCTGCGGCTATGTCATACCGCGAAAATCCTGAGTTTGATACTTATGAAACAATCATGGCACTTCAGACCGGTGAGGCAATTTGCTCGATGCTCGATGAAAACGGCGTACCAGGCATAGCTATGAAGACCACAATTCTTCCTCCACAGTCTCTTATGGGCGGTATCAGTGAAGAGGACAGAAGGCGTGAGATAGATGCAAATCTTCTTTGCACAAAGTATTCTAACTATTTTGACAGAGACTCTGCATATGAATTTTTACAGAGAAGAAATATAGAGCTTGAAAAAGCTGCAGAAGAAGAAAAGGCGCGTATAGAAGCAGAAAAAGCTGCGGAAAAAGAGCGAATCGAAGCAGAAAAAGCTGCTGAGAAGGAAAGAATTGCCGCAGAAAAAGCTGCGGAAAAGGCAGCACTTGCAGAACAAAAAGCCGCCGAAAAGGCAGCGCTTGCAGAGCAAAAGGCTGCTGAAAAAGAGGCTGCGGCAAAGAAAAAAGCCGTAAAAAGCGCTGTTAAAGGTGTAGCTTCTTCCACTGCAGGAACCCTGGGACGCCAGCTCGGAAAGACTTTGGGAAGTGCCGGAGGAAGCTTTGGTAAAACTCTTGGCGGAAATGTGGGAGCATCCCTCGGAAGAGGAATTATCGGTACTTTGTTCAAATTATAATTGCAAATCGTTAAAATTATGGTTGCAATCTCATAAAGTAATTTGATGAATTATCGTATATTATAAATATAATCAGTGAATTATAAATCATTAAACACAGGAGTAAATGATTATGGAAATTATGTATTCAAGCACAAGAGGCCACGGCGGTAAAGTTACTGCTTCACAGGCTATCCTTAAGGGACTTGCCGAGGACGGAGGATTATTCGTACCTGACAGCATTCCCTCTCTTGATAAAAGCTTAAAAGAGCTTTCCGAAATGAATTATCAGGGAGTTGCCTATGAGGTAATGAAGCTTTTCCTTACCGACTTTACCGAGGAGGAACTTAAAAACTGCATTAACCGCGCTTATGATTCCAAATTTGATACAGAGGTTATAGCACCTCTTGCTTATGCGGAAGGTGCTTACTATCTCGAGCTTTTCCACGGTGCAACGATTGCGTTCAAGGATATGGCGCTTTCTATTCTTCCCCACCTTATGATCACTTCTGCCAGAAAGAACAATATAAAAAATGAGATTGTTATTCTGACTGCTACAAGCGGTGATACCGGAAAGGCAGCTCTTGCCGGATTTGCAGATGTAGAAGGCACCAGAATCATTGTATTTTATCCCAAGAGCGGCGTAAGCCCCATCCAGGAAAAGCAGATGGTTACCCAAAAAGGTGCAAACACTTTGGTCGTAGGTATAAAGGGCAATTTCGACGATGCTCAGACCGGCGTTAAAAAGATGTTTGGAGACAAGGAACTTGAGAAAGAGCTTGCCGGAAAGGGATTCCAGTTCTCATCCGCAAATTCCATCAATATCGGACGTCTTGTTCCTCAGATTGTTTACTATGTTTACTCCTATGCTCAGCTTTTAAAAGAGGAAAAGATCAAAGACGGAGAGGCTATAAACGTTGTCGTTCCTACAGGTAACTTTGGTAACATCCTTGCGGCATTTTATGCTAAAAATATGGGACTTCCCATTGCAAAGCTCATCTGTGCTTCAAACACCAACAAGGTTTTATATGATTTCTTTGAGACCGGCGATTATGACAGAAACAGAGATTTCCATTTAACCACTTCTCCTTCAATGGATATTCTGATCTCCTCAAATTTGGAGAGACTTATTTATCGCATTGCCGGAAATAACGCCGAGAGAAACAGTGAGCTTATGGCTGACCTTAGTTCAAAGGGAATCTATTCTATCACCGATGAAGAGAAAAAGCAGCTAAAGGATTTCTATGGCGGATATGCTGACGAAAAAGAAACTGCCGATGAAATCGCAAGAGTATACAAGGCATGCGGATATGTGATGGATACCCATACAGCCGTTGCATCAAGCGTATATCACAAGTATGAGGAAAAGACAGGCGATAAGACTGTAACGGTTATTGCATCAACCGCTAGCCCCTTCAAGTTCACCAGAAGTGTTATGAATGCCATCGATAAAAAGTATGATGCTTATGATGACTTTACACTTATCGACGAGCTTTCAAAGCTTGCAAATGTAAAGATTCCTCAGGCTATCGAGGATATCCGTACAGCTCCCGTTGTACACGACCATGTTTGCGAGATAAACGAAATGCCTGATGTTGTAAGAGGATTTTTAAAGTAATTATAAAACTAAATTTATAATTTAAATATGTCAGGTTTTAAACATTAATATTTTAATCAGACTATGCAGAGAGTCAAACATTTTGGCTCTCTGCAAAGACGTTAAAAGAGAGAATAAATATGACAAACGAAGAAATGCTTTCACATGTAGACCATACCTTGTTAAAGGCTTTTGCAAAGTGGGAAGATATCGCAAAGCTTTGCGAAGAAGCAGTAAAATACAAATGTGCCAGTGTGTGCATCCCGCCCTGCTATATAGCAAGAGTTCATAAGGAATTTCCCGGCCTTAACATCTGTACCGTTGTCGGATTCCCTTTGGGATACAGTGTTACGGAGAGTAAGGTGGCCGAGACAAAAAAGGCTATAGAAGACGGCGCAAATGAAATTGATATGGTTGTAAATATAACCGATGTCAAGAACGGAGATTTCAAAGCGGTAGAGGATGAGATAAAAACCTTAAAGAATGTCTGCGGAGGAAAAATCCTTAAAGTGATTATCGAGACCTGCTATTTAACAGGCGATGAAAAGGTTGCAATGTGCAAGGCCGTTACAAATGCAGGCGCAGATTTTATTAAGACTTCAACCGGCTTTGGAACGGGCGGAGCAACCTTTGAAGATATAAAGCTTTTTAAAGAAAATATAGGACCCAATATAAAAATCAAGGCAGCCGGTGGTGTATCCACGTTAGAGGATCTTGAAAAATTTCTTGAAATGGGATGCGAGAGAGTGGGAACCAGCCGTGCGGTAGGACTTGTTTTAAATAAATAAGGTTATGCTGATTTATAGATTTGCTTAAAGCTATCTTATAAATATTGATTAATAAACATTAGGAGGATATTTTATGTCGGATTTTAATAATGATGTACCTTACGAATACAGACCTTTGGGAGCTTGGAAATATTTTTGGCTTGAGGTGCTGTTTTCTATTCCTGTTATAGGACTTATCTTTACTATTGTTTTTGCATGCGGCGCAAGCGGAAATAAGAATCTTACTAATTTTGCCAGGTCAAGATTTTGTGTTTTGGCCCTGGTTCTTATTATCGCTTTGATTATAATTGCTATTACTGTATTTACCGGCGGCATGTCATCTCTTGTAAGTTATTTTAGTTAATTATTTAGTTTTATGGTGGCGGGGTTCCTGCCGGAAAGAAGGATTTATTTAGATGTACAATGATACGATTCATAAGCGTTTGGATGATTTGAGAAGCAAGATGAATTCGGAGGGTATCGATTATTATTTATTCGTTACTGCCGACTTCCATTCGTCCGAATATGTGAGTGATTATTTTAAGGCAAGAGAGTATTTTTCCGGATTTAACGGATCAAACGGCGACCTCCTTGTTTGGAAGGACGGAGCGGCTCTTTGGACCGACGGAAGATATTTTCTTCAGGCAGGAAGCCAGCTGGAAGGAACCGGAATAGACCTTATGAAAATGGGAATGAAGGGTGTTCCCACAGTGGAAGAATTTTTGACCGAAAATATGCTTCCGGGACAGGTCCTCGGTTTTGACGGCAGATGCATTCCGCTTGGAAGAGGCAAAGAGTTTGAAAAGGTTTGTGAGGCTGTAGATAAAAAGGCTTGCGCGGATGCAGAAAATCCGGTTAAGACAAGTATCGTATTAAAAGATCTCGCTGAAAGTGTATGGATAAACAGACCTGCGCTTCCTGCGAACACTGCCTGGCTTCTTACAAAAGGCAATACAGGTGAATCAAGAAAAGAAAGACTAAATCGCGTTCGCGAGGAGATGGCAAATAATAAATGCGATGAGCTCGTTCTTTCTTCTCTCGATGATATTGCCTGGCTTCTTCTTTTGAGGGGAACGGATATTGATTTCAATCCTGTTGCCTTATCCTACGCCATTATCCATCGCGACAGTTTAGAGCTTTATATCAATGAGAGCATTATAACTGATGATGTTAAAAAATCACTTGAAGCGGATGGAGTAAGTATCAAGGCGTATAACGAAGTTTATGCGGATACGGAAAAACTCTCCGAAAAAGTGACATCGGTTATGATCGATCCAAAGAGGGTTTCATATACTTTGTATAAATGCCTTACCGGAAAAAACGCCAAGGCAAAGCTCGTCCTTGAGACATGTCCGATCACTATAATGAAAGCGTGCAAGACACCGGAGGAGATCAATTTCGAAAGAATTGCACATGTAAAAGACGGTGTTGCCGTTACAAAGCTTTTGTTTAAACTTCATGAACTTAAAAACGATCCCGCATTTATTTCGGGAGAAAAGAAGGTAACCGAGTTAGAGGTTGCCGATGTGCTACTCGGGCTCAGAAAAGAGCAGGAAGGTTTTTTGGACCAGAGCTTTGCACCTATCATTGCAACTGCGGATCACGGTGCTATCATTCACTATGAGCCCGATGAAAAGACAAATGCGGTTATTAAAAAGGACGCTTTTCTTTTGATGGATACAGGCGGACAGTATAAAGAGGGAACTACAGATATTACCCGCACGGTAATTATGGGAGAACCTACAGCTGAAGAAAAGAGGCTTTATACTGCAGTCCTTTGCGGTAATTTAAGGCTTGCCGCAGCAACCTTCCCCGAAGGTACCACCGGACAGAATTTGGATATTTTGGCCAGAGCTGAGTTATGGAAAGCCGGACTTGACTATAGACACGGAACCGGACACGGAGTGGGATTTTTGCTCAATGTTCACGAGGGACCTCAAAATATCAATCTAAAGGGTGCGGCAGGAAAACTTACCGCAGCTTTCAGAGAGGGAATGATCACTTCTGATGAACCCGGAGTTTACCTTGATGGAAAATTCGGTATCAGACTTGAAAATATGATGGTTTGTTTAAATGTCGATAAGCTTTATGACGAGGGCAAAAACAGAGCATTTACAGGAGAAGATGCCGTATACGCAAAAGAGTACGGACCTTTTTACGGTTTTGAAACTCTTACCATGGTTCCGTTTGACAAAGCATCAATTGATAAGTCGCTGATGACCGGTGAGGACATAAGGCTTTTAAATGCATACCATACAGTTGTTTATGAGCATATTTCACCATATTTAAATGATGATGAAAAAGCGTGGTTAAAAGATCAAACAAGTGCTTTATGATGTTGAAATAATCATAAATAATGGGTATAATGTTACATAAATATAGAACTGCTTAAAAGTCGACCAAAAGAATTCAATATAAAGTTTTGCGTTTTACCATGAAAGTACGGAAAATATAAAGATTGAAAAGGATAATATTATGGCCAAGAGATTATTATTGATCGGAAACGACGACAATGTAATTGACCTATTTTTTGATCGAATGGAATCAGCCTTCGGATGTGTTACCTGTTCAACCAGGCTTGGTGACCTTTTGTGGCATAAAGACAGTTTTAACCCCGACGCGGTTGTTTACTGCATGCTTGATGAGGACGATAAGAAATTTTCCAGAATTGCTTCTTTTAAGAGCAGATTTCTTGCAACGGGGAAATATTTTATTGTTATCGGTTCCGAAGATGATTGTGAATCATTTAGGGCAAAGACGGATTCCAAAGATATATACACAGTAGCCAATCCGGGTTCATCATCAGAACTTCGCGAAAAAGTTGAAAAGATTCTTGACGGAAAAGAATCTTTGGCAACTGCTACTGTGGTAAATGCCGGTTCTTCCGAAAGCTCTGCGGGACACGGATGGGCTGATATACTAAATCAGCTCGGAGAGGAAAAAGCCAAAAAGCATATCCTTGTTATCGATGACGATCCGCTTATGTTAAAGGTCGTAAAAGATTACCTGCATGAGGATTACGATGTGGCGACCGCCAAAAGCGGCCAGATCGCATATAAATTCCTTGAGAAAAAGCATACGGATCTGATTCTTTTAGACTATGAAATGCCCGATGAAAAGGGACCCGATGTATTTAAAAATATCAGGGCAATACAGGGTATGGAATCGGTTCCTATTGTTTTCCTTACAGGTGTAAAGGACAAGGAAAGACTTGTTGAGATCGTAAAGATAAAACCTCAGGGTTATATACAAAAACCTGTTGAGAGAAATGCTTTATTCGAAATGATAAACAAAGTCATGGTTTAGCAACAAATAAAGCGGTGATTTAAGAGTTTTTCCCTCTCTGCCGTTTCTTAGGCGGAGAGGGGATTTTTTCTATAAATTTTTTGTAAAAAAACGGTTTTCTGACACTTCTTCACATTGACAAATTATTTCCATTTGATAAAATACAGAATAGGTAATTTTTCGTCCATGTTAGTCAGATGAAACCAATTGTTTTAAATGTAACATTAGGCGTTAAAAATAAAGAGACCTAAGAAAGGATTAAAGTACATGAAAAACATTGACTTAACCCAGTATGGCATCACAGGTGCCACAGAAATCATTTACAATCCCTCAAATGAAGTTCTTTTCACTGAGGAGACCAAGAAGGACCTTACCGGATTTGATGTAGGTCAGCTTACCGAGCTTGACGCAGTAAACGTTATGACCGGTATCTACACCGGACGTTCTCCCAAAGATAAGTTTATCGTTGATGATGCAAAGGCTCATGACACCGTATGGTGGACCAGTGAAGAGTATCCCAATGATAACCATCGTGCAACCCAGGAAGCTTGGGATGCTTGTAAGAAGATCGCTATCAACCAGCTTTCAGGCAAGAGACTTTTTGTAGTTGACGCTTTCTGCGGAGCTAACAAGGACACCCGTATGGCAGTTCGCTTCATCATGGAAGTTGCTTGGCAGGCACATTTCGTAAGAAATATGTTCATCAAGCCCACTGCTGAGGAAGAAGCTAACTTCGAGCCTAACTTTGTAGTTTACACTGCTTCAAAGGCAAAGGTTGAGAATTTCAAGGAGCTTGGCCTTAACTCTGAGACCGCAGTTCTCTTTAACGTAACCAGCCGCGAGCAGGTTATCCTTAACACCTGGTACGGTGGAGAGATGAAGAAGGGTATGTTCTCTATGCAGAACTACTTCCTCCCTCTTCAGGGCATGGCTTCAATGCACTGCTCAGCAAACACCGATATGGAAGGTAAGCACACCGCTATTTTCTTTGGTCTTTCAGGAACAGGTAAGACCACACTTTCAACCGATCCTAAGCGTCTCCTCATCGGTGACGACGAGCACGGTTGGGACGATAACGGAGTATTCAACCTTGAGGGTGGATGCTATGCAAAGGTTATCGGCCTTTCTAAGGAAAACGAGCCTGACATCTATGGCGCTATCAAGAGAGATGCTCTTCTTGAGAACGTTACCGTAGACGCTAACGGCAAGATCGACTTCGACGATAAGAGTGTTACCGAGAATACTCGTGTATCTTATCCTATCGAGCATATCAAGAATATCGCTAAGAATGTAAACGGAGTATCTGCAGGCCCTGCAGCTGAGAACGTAATCTTCCTTTCAGCTGACGCTTTCGGAGTACTTCCTCCCGTTTCAATTCTTACCCCTGAGCAGACTCAGTACTATTTCCTTTCAGGATTCACTGCAAAACTTGCAGGAACCGAGCGTGGAATCACCGAGCCTACTCCTACCTTCTCAGCATGCTTCGGACAGGCATTCCTTGAGCTTCATCCTACCAAGTACGGCGAGGAACTCGTTAAGAAGATGCAGAAGTCAGGCGCTAAGGCATACCTTGTAAACACCGGATGGAACGGAACCGGAAAGAGAATTTCCATTCCTGATACCAGAGGAATCATCGATGCTATCCTTAGCGGAGACATCAAGAAAGCTCCTACCAAGAAGATCCCTTACTTCGATTTCGAAGTTCCTACCGAGCTTCCCGGAGTATCAACTGAGATCCTTGACCCCAGAGATACTTATGCTGACGCTTCCGAGTGGGAGACCAAGGCAAAGGATCTTGCAGGAAGATTCATCAAGAACTTCAAGAAGTATGAGACCAACGAAGCAGGTAAGGCTCTCGTTGCAGCAGGTCCTCAGCTTTAATCCGAGACTTAAATATTTCAAAGGCTGTCACTTATGTGGCAGCCTTTTTTTCTTACCAATCCTGATTGAGGGGATATCTTTACATCAATTTTTAATTGCAAGTATACTTTTCTTAATTACCTGTCCATATTATTAATTACCCTTTGACTGACGGCTGTAATAGTTGTAAAATATTGTAATGTGCGTGGATTATGTCCATACACGGAATTGTTTATATTTAAATCGGTTTTTAGAGGAATGATTATGCCCACAGTTTTAATGCTTTTGGCTGCGCAGACTCAGGAGAGTGCTGCAGAGACTATTAATTTAAATGAAGAGGTTGCAAACTTTGGCCCCATGGAGTTCTTTTTTTCGGGACTCGGCTTACTTGTCCTTGCCATGATGTTTATAATCCCTTTGTTTATAGCGGCAATCCCTGCAAATATAGCCAAGAAAAAGGGACGTAATTTCGCGGGATATTACCTTTTCGGGTACTTTGCGTTTATTCCTGCGCTTATAGTTACGCTTGTCCAGAAACCGATTCCGCAGGACGAAACCAAAAACAAGTCTATGCTTGATAAAGCAAGGGGAAGATAGGTGCGGAAAATTGGCCTAAAAGGTTGATACTTTCATGTTTTTTTAGTATAATGAAAGTGGCCCTAAGGTCAGTCTCCGGTATTTTTGAACCTACATTTACCTTTAACGGGATTCCTACATTGCCCGTCGGATGCCAGGCCCCCTCGAAAGAGCCAGGGGAAGGCAGATGTCAGGGTTGCGGTAACCCACCTAGCTTTGGCTAGGCGTCAAAAGGCGGAGACATTCCAAAGGGCTATTGTTATGCCCAAATTTAGGATATATGCAAATAATAAAAAAGCTTTATAAAATTTATGATAATTTCGCCAGAAGTGTTAAAAGGCTTAACATAGACGCTTATGCTGCGTGCACGTCATTCTTTTTGCTTTTGTCTATTACGCCGCTTCTTATACTTCTTTGTTCAATCTTGCCTTTGACAAAGATTACCGAAGCGGACCTGATCTTTTTTATCGAGGGATTTTTGCCTGAGATGTTCTGGTCTTTGTTAAAGAGGCTGGTGGACAGCATATACGCCGGCGGATATACAATCCTTACCGTATCCGCTATCGTGACGCTATGGACCGCGGCAAAGGGCGTTGCTTCTTTGGTGCAGGGATTAAATGCGGTCTATGATGTTGAGGAAAAGCGTAATTACTTTGTCAGACGCGGAGTTTGTTGTTTATATACGCTTATTTTGCTGGGCGCGATATATATAAGCCTTCTTCTTATGGTATTCGGTAAAATGATATCTGATTATCTTATCAGCGTTTGGCCGTGGTTTGAGGAATTTCAAGGCTTTATTGTAAAGCCGAGACATTTATATATTTTTTTGATACTGACTTTATTTTTTGCGGTGCTTTATTCATTTTTGCCCAATAAAAAGCAAAAGTTCAGAGAGCAGCTCCCGGGTGCGGCTTTTTCGGCACTGTGCTGGATAGGCTTTTCGGCGATTTTCTCTTATTACGTTAATCACTACAACGCATACAGCATGTACGGAAATCTGGCAATTGTGATCGTGGCTATGATATGGATTTATTTTTGCCTTTTGTTCTTTTTGTACGGAGCTTATTTAAACAGATATTTTAAGCCTGTAAATATCGTTTTGGTCTATCCGAAGAAAAAGCGAGATATGATGAGCGGAGCCACTGCTGAAACCGAAGAAGAGTCAGCACTTTTCGGCAAGTCGTTAAGAAAGCCTCTCGGACACGAAAATGACGACAAACGCGACGAAGAGATGCGAGAGGATATTGTAAACAAACAGGACTATTTGGAATAGATTATCGAAAATCATACAGATTTTTAATATAAATTTGACCGGATTAAATTATTGATTTAAGGAGATGTGAAAAAATGAAGGATCTATCAGAACTTCAGAGTCAGATTGAAAACTTAAAAGCTGAGATCCGCGGAGCTGTTGAATCACAGAGCAGTTCTAAGGGATTGTACGAGCTTAAGAAAAGCTTTCTTGACTCAAAGCAGGGCAAACTCTCTGCACTTATGAAAGAAATGGCTCAGGTACCCGCAGAGCAGAAAGCCAATTTCGGTAAAGCCGTTAATGAGGCTAAGCAGTGGGCACTCGGATTTTTTGATGATATCGATACAAAGCTCAAGGAAAAAGAGCTAAAGCTTCGTTATGAGAGCGAAAAGATCGATATATCAATGCCTTCCGTTAAGCAGACCGGCGGAAACCTTCACCCTATTACCACCGTTAGAAATCAGCTTATCGATATTTTTGCCGGAATGGGATTTTCCGTATATGAAGGTACCGAGATTGAGAAGGATTTCTACAATTTCACAGCTCTTAACACTCCGGCGGATCACCCCGCAAGAGATATGCAGGATACATTCTATTTATCACCTGAGTTCTTGCTCAGAACCCAAACCTCTGCAGGTCAGATCCATGTTATGGAATCTACCAAGCCCCCTATCAAGATCGTCAGCCCCGGAAAGGTTTTCCGTTCTGATGATGATGCCACCCATTCACCTATGTTTTCACAGATGGAAGGTCTGGTTGTCGATGAGGGAATCAATCTTTGCGATTTAAAGGGAAGCCTTGATATGTTTGTTAAGCAGATATTCGGCGAGGAGACAACCACAAGACTTCGTCCTTCATATTTCCCCTTTACCGAGCCTTCTGTAGAAGTAGACGTAAGCTGCTTCCAGTGCGGAGGAAAGGGATGCAAGCTCTGCAAGGGAACCGGATGGATAGAGGTTTTGGGAGCAGGCGTTGTAAACAAGAAAGTACTTGAAAACTGCGGAATTGACTCCGAAAAGTATTCGGGCTTTGCGTTCGGACTCGGACTTGAGAGAATTGCAATGCTTAAATACGGAATCAATAACATTAAGATGTTATTTGAGTCCGATATCAGAGTACTTGATCAGATTGACGATTAATGAAAACGGAGGAAACCAAAGATGTTAGTTCCACTTAGTTGGTTAAAAGATTATGTTGATATAAATGTTACTCCCGATGAACTTGAAGAAAAGCTTTTCTCATGCGGCTTTGAGGTGGAGGAGAAATATCAGGTAGGTAAGGATATAAGCGGAGTAGTAGCAGGTAAGGTCATCACCTGTGAGCCTATTCCCGAGACTCATCTTCATGTTTGTACCGTAAACGTGGGTGGAGATGAGAATTTACAGATCTGCTGCGGCGCGGACAATGTATGCGCAGGCGGAATCTTCCCCGTAGCGCTTCCCGGTGCACAGGTTTATGCAACCGCAAAAGACCATGTTACCGTTGAAGGCGTTATGACCATCAAAAAGGGCAAGCTTCGCGGATATGATTCAAACGGTATGCTTTGCTCAGGTGTAGAGATCGGACTTAACGAAAACCTTTATCCCGGTGCGGGATATAACGGACTTCTCGTACTTCCCGAGGATACCGAGATCGGAAAAGATATCAAAGAGATCACCGGACTTGATGATTGGATTTTTGATGTTTCGATCACAGCCAACAGACCTGACTGCCAGAGCATCTTCGGCCTTGCAAGAGAGGTTGCTGCCGTACTTAAGACTGAGCTTCATGAGCCCGCGTTAGACTATCATATGACAGATGTTAAGAAAGAGGGATTTAAGGTAACTGTCGAGGCACAGGATATCTGCCCCAGATACTCAGCTCACTATGTATATGATGTCAAGCTCGGCGAGTCACCTGCCTGGATGAGAAGAAGACTTGCGCTTGTCGGAAACAATTCGATTTCCAATATCGTAGATATCACAAACTACATCATGAGAGAGCTTGGTCAGCCCCTTCACGCATTCGATTGCAATTTCCTTGAGGGAAATGAAATCTGTGTAAGACGTGCTAAGGAAGGCGAAAAAATCACCACTCTCGATGAGAAAGAATTTGAACTTACCACCGACAATCTTGTTATCTGTGACGGCAAAAAGCCTGTTGCACTTGCGGGAATCATGGGTGGTCTCAATTCCGAGATCAGAGAAAATACCACAGAGGTAATGTTCGAGGCAGCAAAGTTTGCCCGTGACAATATCAGAAAGAGCTCAAGAGCGCTCGGACAGGTTTCAGACTCTTCACAAAGATATGCCAAGGGTGTAGATGAATATGCTACCGTTATGGCAATGAAGAGAGTTTTGCACCTTGTAGAGGAACTTGGAATCGGCAAGATTTCATCGACTCATGAGGATGTAAACACCGGTAAGAGTTTAGAGCCTTGGGAGATGAAGGCCAGCATCAAGAAGGTAAACGGAGTACTCGGTATCGAGGTTCCCACCGATGATATCAAGGATATCCTTACAAGACTTTATTTTGCTCCCGAGATTAACGGCGACGAGCTTACCATTCATGTACCTGCGTACAGAGAGGATATGGAGGATTATCCCGATATTTCCGAAGAACTCATCAGAATGTACGGATATGACCATATAAAGCCCACCTTTATGCCTACTGCAAAGGTAACCATCGGCGGTCAGTCACCTCGTCAAAAGACTACTCTTCACATCAAAAAGGCTCTTTGCAAGGCCGGAGCATATGAGGGAATGCATTATTCATTCTTCTCGCCTTCAGACCTTGATTTCCTTGGATTTGAGGAAAATGCTCCCGAGAGACAGGCTATTAGGATCTTAAATCCTATCAACGAAGAGCTTTCACTTATGAGAACCACTCTTGCCGCACAGATGATTCATGCTATGGGCAGAAACCAGAAGCGCGGCAATTTAGAAGGTAAGATTTTTGAGATCGGCAACAAATTTATTCCTAAGTCACTTCCTCTTACCGATTATCCCGACGAGAGAGAGACTCTTTGCATCGGCGTATTCGGAAAGAGCGAATCATTCTTTACACTTAAGGGACTTGTTGAGACTGTAGCAGACGCTCTAAATATAAGCTTTACCTTTGAAAAGACTACAAAACCTTTCCTTCACCCTTATCAGGCAGCCGCTGTATTTTGCGAAGGAGAAGAAATAGGTTATCTCGGACGCGTGACTTACGAGATAATGAACGCTGAGAGCATGAGATATCCCGCATATGTATGTGAGATCGATCTTCAGACACTTTCTAAATTCTATGGAAAGGCACCTGTATTTGCGCCTCTTCCGAGGTTTGCGACAGAGTCCAGAGACCTTGCTCTTATCATGAATAAAGATATTACCTGCGGACAGGTTGAAGATGTTATTTCCAAGGCTTCTTCATATGTCAGCGATATAAAGCTCTTTGATGTATACGAAGGAGAGCAGATTGCAGCCGACAAGAAGAGCATGGCATTTACAATTACCTTCACTCCCGCAGATGAAGAGTTTACGGCTGAGGCGGTTGACGGATATGTGCACAAGATTTTAAAGAACCTCAAAAAGGAACTTGAGATTGAGCTTCGCGCATAGAAATCAAAGGCTACAAACAGTGGCATAATAACCCTAAGCCTGAGGCAGTGGCGTAATCGCTTTAGCCACACAAAGATATAAAGAATCGAGGAACTTACATGGAACACAAGAACGTATGGGAAACCTACAATGAAAAAGATTTAAAGAAGCTTAACAAGCTTTGCGACGATTACAGAGAATTTATCAGCGATGCAAAAACTGAGCGCGAATGTGTTGACTTAATCGTTAATACCATCGAAAAAGATGGGTATAAGGAACTTGAGACCCTTATTGAAAAAGGCGCCAAGTTAAAGGCGGGAGATAAGGTTTACAGCGTGCATATGAATAAATCCATCTGCATGTTCAGAATCGGAAAGAAGCCTATGACCGAAGGACTCAATATCCTTGGAGCACATATCGACAGCCCCAGAATGGATGTTAAGCAGAATCCTCTCTATGAGAAGGACGGAATTGCTTATCTTGATACCCACTATTACGGTGGCGTAAAGAAATATCAGTGGGTTACCCTTCCTCTTGCTCTTCACGGTGTTATCGTTAAAAAGGACGGCTCTACCGTTGAGGTAAACATTGGTGAGGATGAGGCAGATCCCGTATTTTTCGTTTCAGACCTTCTTATTCACCTTGCTGCCGAGCAGCTTGATAAAAAAGGTGCGAAGGTTATCGAGGGCGAAGCTCTTGATATCATCGTAGGAAACAAGCCTATCACCATTGACAAGACTGACAAGAAGTCTTCTAAGGATGAAAAGGCAAAGGAAGCCGTTAAGGCCGGAGTGCTTGATATTCTCAAGGCAAATTATGATATTGAGGAGGAGGATTTCCTCTCAGCAGAAATCGAAGTCGTTCCCGCAGGAAAGGCAAGAGATGCCGGATTTGACAGAAGTATTGTCCTTGGATACGGACAGGATGACAGAGTATGCGCATATACATCAATGCAGGCTATGATTGACAGTCCCGTATGCGACAGAACCACAGTTTGCATCCTCGTTGACAAGGAGGAGATCGGTTCGGTAGGAGCTACCGGAATGCAGTCACACTTCTTTGAGAATGCTGTAGCCGAGGTGATGAACTTAAACGGAGAGTACAGCGAGCTTAATGTAAGAAGATGTCTTTCAAGAAGCTGCATGCTTTCTTCAGACGTGTCTGCCGGCTTTGATCCCACATACGAGAGTGCATTTGAGAGAAAGAACTGCGCATATCTCGGAAAAGGTATGGTATTTAACAAATTCACCGGCTCCCGCGGAAAGAGCGGATCCAATGATGCCAATGCCGAATATATGGCAAAGATCCGTGAAGTAATGGAAAAAGACAAGGTATGTTTCCAGACTGCAGAGCTTGGTAAGGTAGACGTAGGAGGCGGCGGAACCATCGCTTACATCCTTGCACTATACGGAATGAATGTTATCGATTCGGGTGTTGCGGTACTCAACATGCACGCACCTTGGGAAGCTACCAACAAGGCTGATATTTACGAGACCTACAGAGGCTACAAGGCATTTGTTAAGTACGCTTCTATGTAATACCCGCTGTGTGCAAGAGCTTAGCGATTGTACATTTGGCGATTACTTTTTAGTAAAGAGTTAATTATGGAATTAAAAAAATCAGATTTTTATTTTGATTTACCTAAGGAGCTTATAGCTCAGGACCCGCTTGAAGACAGGTCCTCGAGCAGACTCCTTGTGGTTGACAAGAATACAGGAAAAACCGAGCATAAGATTTTCAGGGATATCATAGATTATTTAAATCCCGGCGACTGCCTTGTGCTCAACAACACAAAGGTTATTCCCGCCAGACTTTACGGTGAGAGGGAAGGAACCGGCGGATCCGTCGAGGTACTTCTTTTAAAGAGACGTGAAAATGATATCTGGGAAACGCTTGTCAGACCCGGTAAAAAGTGTAAGCCCGGTCAAAGACTGGTATTCGGGGACGGAAAGCTTAAAGCCAAGGTTCTTGAAACGGTTGATGACGGCAACAGAATAATACAATTTGAATATGAGGGCATTTGGGAGGAAGTGCTTGACTCTTTGGGAGAAATGCCGCTTCCGCCCTATATTACCCACAAGCTTGAGGACAAGAACAGGTATCAGACGGTTTATGCAAAGTTTGACGGCTCGGCGGCAGCACCTACCGCGGGCCTTCATTTTACGCCTGAGCTTTTAAAAGAGATTGAGGATAAGGGTATCAAACTTGCTTACGTCACTCTTCATGTCGGACTCGGAACATTCAGGCCGGTTAAAGAAGAGAACATTTTAGACCATCATATGCATACCGAGTTTTATCAGGTTACTGCGGAAGCCGCCGATATTATCAATAATACCAAGGCATCAGGCGGAAGAGTAATTTGCGTGGGAACCACAAGCTGCAGGACGGTGGAGAGCGCAGCGGATGAAAACGGAGTTGTTAAGGCGGGAAGCGCCGATACATCGATCTTTATTTATCCGGGCTATAAATTTAAGGTACTCGATTGCCTTATAACCAATTTCCATCTGCCCGAGAGCACTCTTGTGATGCTTGTATCGGCACTTGCCGGCAGGGAAAATGTTTTGGCCGCGTATAAAGAAGCCGTAGAACAAAAATACAGATTCTTCTCCTTTGGAGATGCTTGCTTTTTTCACTAGTACTTATTTAAAGATTTTGCTATAATTAATTATTATGCCGTCAGAGCGGTGGCGGTACGGGATAAACGCAAATCAATAATATCATTGGGCTCCGCTTGGCCTGAAGTTAAGGGGAATAATATGGCAGAAAATGATGTAGAGAGAAGAAAAAGCAAAAGAACCCAGCTCGATTCAACACTTGTGATCAAGAGACTTGACGGCGGTGACAGCGAGGAAGTAAATATCGAGATCAGCGATGTATCAAAGTCGGGTGTGGGATTTATCTGTAAGACTCCGCTTCTTATCGGTACTGTGTATGAGTCTTATCTTACAATCTGGACCAAGGAAGTGCTTCATGCATTTTTACAGATTGTACGTATTGAGCTTAAAGAAGATACGTATTATTACGGCGCCTCTTTTGTAGGTATGCCTGAGATGGATGCTGCGAGAATCGCAACATACCAGACTCTTAACGAAAACGGAATCTAAAGGAATTTTTTAAAATGTCTGACGGCATAAACTATGATCTTGATAAATATGTTAGTGATAAATTAGAGCGTCTAATGGCTTCGGAGAAAAATCTCAAGTCGATTTTTAAGCTTATGACGGATGAGCCCGAAAAGCTTTTTGCCGAATCCAACGACGGTTATAAGATCACACGCATCACATACGGACAATTCAAAGAGAGAACTGAGCAAATGGCCGGTTCTCTTTTGGACGTGTTGGGAAATATTCCAAAATCAAGCCTTGTCGGAATATATATGAACAATTCCGAGAAATGGCTTGAATGCTTTTGGGGACTTTTGATGAACGGATATAAGCCCATACTTATGAATAACCGTATGGGCAAATCCATTTTGGAAGATATCATCACACAGTATGATGTAAAGGCTGTTATATCCGACGGAGAAAAGCTCGGAAGCAATACCCTGATGATAGACGATATTGTGAAGGGATGCGAAACTTCCAAAAAGGTTCCTTCTGATAACGATGATTGGGCCGATGAGATAGTGCTTATGTCTTCCGGAACCACAAGCCACGTAAAGCTGTGCGTATATAACGGAGAGACCTTTGTTTATCAGATATGTGACAGCGGTAGGATTATAAAAGCCTGCAAAGAGATTAAGGCGCATTATAAAGGTGAACTTAAGCAGCTTACATTCCTGCCTTTTTACCATGTATTCGGTCTGGTTGCCGTATTCATGTGGTTTGGATTTTTTAACAGAAGCTTTGTCTTCCTTAGAGATTTTTCATCGGAGACCATCTTAAATACAGTCAGACGTCATAAGGTTACACATATTTTTTCAATCCCTCTTTTGTGGAATACGGTATATGAGACGGTTGTCCGCACCGCAAAGGAAAGAGGCGAGTATGAGAAGCTCATGAAGGGAATTAAAATCTCGGAAAAGCTCTCGGGTATTCCCTTTTTGTCAAAGCTGTTTACAAAACTTGCATTTAAATCAGTCAGAGAGCAGATATTCGGTGACAGCATCAGGTTTTTGATTAGTGGCGGAAGCGCTATATCACCCGACGTACTTAGATTTTTTAATGCCATAGGATACCATCTTGCAAACGGTTACGGTATGACAGAGGTCGGTATTACCTCCGTTGAGCTTTCAAATAAGAGAAGAGAACTAACCGATAAGTCGGTCGGTAAGCCCTTTGCATCCGTTGAATACAAGATTTCCGAGGAAGGCGAGCTCCTTGTAAGGGGCGAGACCTTGGCGGATATAGTGTATGAGGACGGAAAAGTCTCCGATAAGACCGAAAACGGCTGGTTCCATACAAACGATCTTGCCTGTGAGAAGGACGGAAGATACTTTATCCTCGGCAGAAAGGATGATGTTATAATCGGACTTTCAGGAGAAAACATTAATCCGGATGTTCTGGAAGAAAAGATAAAAATAGACGGAGCCGAAGCTATATGCATAACAAGGGCAAGCGCCGGTGAAAACAAGCTCCCGGTACTTCTTGTTAAGGTATCGCCCTATGCATCCGCAGATACATTAAAGCAGATCGCCCAAAATGCTGATGATTGCTTGAAGGAGCTTGATCTGCAGAAAGTAATTTCAAAAGTGATTTTGACCGGCACTCCCCTTATGGATGCCAATGATTTTAAACTTAACCGTAAAAAAATCGGTGAGAAGATCGATAACGGAATGATTAGCGCTGTAAATCCCGAAAAGGACGGTTATGCTGAAAGTGAGATAACCGCAAAGGTATCCGAGATCATAGCCTCCGTACTTGGAAAGACGCCGGAGGAAGTAAAGCCCGGATCGGACCTTTTCTTCGAACTTGGCGGAAGCAGCCTTGATTATTTCACAATAGTTATGGAGCTTCAAAAAGAATTTAAGGTAACTTTCCCCTCGGAGAGTGAAGGCAGCTTTAAAACTGCGGGAGAGTTTGCCGATTATATCGAAAAACACAGATAAAAACGCTGATGAAGTGTTTGATATCCGACTATATAAAAGATACAGGTAACTGACGTGATTGCATTTTTCAACTGGTTCACAAAGATAACCGCGTGGCCCGCACAGTTCTTTGCTTTTAGGACAAAAATATATTATGAGGACAAAAAGGTATCGGGGAGACGCATAAAGGGCCCTGCTATTATAATCTCAAACCATACTTCGGTTTTTGATTATGCGGTTTATCTCTTTGTTTTCTTTTCAAGAACGCTTAGATTCCAGATGGCTGAGGTCTTGTTTAAGAAAAAATTTCTCGGACCTTTGCTTAAAATGCTTGGCGGAATATATGTTAACAGAGACGCCTATGATTTTTCTTTTGTCGGAAAAAGCCAGGCCATTCTTGAAAAAGGCGGAGTAGTGGGAGTTTTCCCTGAGGCGAGAATTCCGAGACCCGAGGAAAAAAGACCATTGGAGTTTAAACCGAGCGCTGCTTACCTTGCTTATATCAGCGGAGTCCCGGTCATACCGATCGTGACAAACGGCTCATATTTCAATCTAAAGAAAAGAGCCAGAGTGCTTATAGGAAAGCCCATAGACGTAAGTATATGGTGGGACCCCAATAAAGAAAGACGAGATAATCTGACCTTTATCTCCGAAAAGCTCAGAAAAGAGATTATCAGACTGACCAAAGAACTTAAAAGACGTCAGGAGATAGATGAACTCAGACCGCCTTTTTACTATGCGATGAACAACTTTATCAGAGTTACCGCCGCGCTTCCTGCGCTTGTGTGGTTTAGACCGAAGGTTGTATATTCATCCGATAAGGCGAAAAAGAAATATAAAACAGGTGTTATTTTTTACTCTAACCATACCGGCTTCGGAGACCCTTTGTATATAATGACTTGCCTGTGGTACAGACGCATACATTTTGTTACGATGCAGGAGATACTTGACAATCCCAAGATGAAGTTTTGGTTTGACAAGGGCTTTAGAGTAATTGCCGTAGACCGTGACAATATGAATATGAATTCATTTAAAAAACTAACGTTATTTTTAAATGCCGGATGTGCAGTCGGGATTTTTCCGGAGGGACACATCAAAACCAGCGACGAGCAGGTGGACGATTTTAAAAACGGGCTGGTTCTTATGGGACTAAAGGGCAAAGCGCCTTTGGTTCCGCTTTATGTCGAGAAAAGGAAGCATTGGTACAACAGACTTGTACTTTTCCAGGGCGAGGAGATAGACCTTATAGAAAAATATGGGGCGACTCCGACTATGGCACAGATTGAAGAAGCCGGAAAGCTTTGCAGGGAAAGAGAGATAGAGCTTGCCAATTTGGCCGATGCATATTATAAAAGATAGATATCCGGTGGTGGATATAAGAAGGGAAAAGATAAAATGGACAGAAATGAGATCATGGATGGTTTAAAAGAAATCTTAAGAACCATAGAGGGACATGATGATAAGGTGATAGATGCAGCTGATGAAAGCAGCAATTTAAAAAGTGACCTTGGACTTAATTCCATCGGAATGCTTTATATAATGATCACTATTGAAGAGAAATTTGAAGTTAGCTTTGATAATACCAGAGTGGAAGATTTTAAGACTGTCGGTAATGTTATTGACTTTATCGAAGAGAATGCATAAGGAATAAAGCAAAAGCTTAAAGCTTAAGTTTAAAGCGTAAGAAAAAGCTAAGAGCATAAGCTTAAAGCATAGGAATAGGTCTAAAATTATGAAATGGTCCGTTAGAGAGGGAAAACCCGGCGACATGGTAAAGGTAAAAGTAAATAGCAAGATGGACCATTACGGCGTGTTTATAAGCGACGAAGAGGTTATCCAATTCGGCAAAAATCCCGCTTTGCTTGAGGGCGTGCCCGAGAGTGAGGTCAGAGTTTGCTCGACGGATATTGATGAATTCAGAAACGGCGGTTTTCCGGAATTTGCCGATTTGACAATATCCGAGAAGCTTAAAAGGTTCAAGACCGATAAAATCATAGATACCGCAAGAAGCCGCATCGGGCAGGACGGTTACAATATCGTTTTCAACAATTGCGAGCATTTTGCTTATGAATGTATTTTTGGAAAGAAGTATTCTTCGCAATCCGAAACAGCGAAAGAAGTAATAAAAGAAATGGCGACGGGAAAGACGTCTGAGAGGAACTGACCTGAATGTGTTTGGCAATTTCACATAGCGTGTTTAAAAGAGTATTCGGGCGCAAAACCGATCCGCCCCTTGATACTATAGAGTTAAACGGAACCCATTATGAAGAGTGGAAAGATATCATATACGGCAGTATAGGCAGGCTCAGAGAGCTTGATTTTGAAAAGCTTCATATAAAGGGATGCAACGGAGACAGGCTTACCGCTCTTAAGTATGACAACGGAAGCGATAAAACGGCTGTTTTGTATCACGGTTACAGGACTCATTATTTAAGCAATACGGCTGTTGCGGCAGGATACTTTTTAGACAGAGGATACAATTTAATACTGATCATCTCAAGAGGACATGAGGGCAGCGAAGGAAAATACATTACTTTCGGTGCGCTCGAGCACAAGGACCTTCTTTTGTGGCTTGAGTATTTTGAAAAGCATCTTGGCATTAAAAAAATGGTGCTTTACGGAATATCTCTCGGAAGCAATGTTGTTATGAGGGCTTCTGAGTATATTAAGCCCGGAATTGTAAAGGCAATTATCGCAGATTGCGGATTTATTAATACCAAGACAATCATTCATACACAGGTTGTATCCAGGTCAAAAAATGCTTTCCAGCGTATAGTATTTCCGGTTTTGGCGATTCCTATCGTTCGCGGAATGAGATTTTTTGCCAAAAGGGAAGGCTTTGATATATTTGACGGTGATACAAGGGTTTCCGTTTCAAGGACAAAGATCCCTATGTTCTTTATTCACGGAGAAAAGGATGATGTGGTGCCTATAAAGGAAACCGAGGAGAACTACAGAGCTTGTGCTTCTCCAAAGGATATATTTATTTCAAAAAAAGCCTCACACGGCGGAAGCTTCGCTGACGGAGGAGACAAGCTTAAGGATAGGCTTGATGCGTTTCTTGAGAGATTTATTTAGAAGCGCCATAAATTTAAAACCATTGTTTGTATAAACAGGTATATGCAAAAATATTTATCCGTAAAATCTTACCCTTACGGATAAACAAAAAAGGAAGGAAACAATAATGGGAAATTTCGTAATTCTTACAGACGCAAGCAGCGATCTTACACAGGATATCAGAGAAAGATTTGATATCGATTATATAAAGGGACATCTCCAGATGCCCGACGGAAGGAGCGTTCCTCTTTGCCTTGAGTGGACTGAGGATTATCAGCATGATTCATTCTATGCGGATGTTAAAAAGGGTGCAGCATATGCTACCGCTCCCGCAAATGTTGCAGAGTATGCAGAGAGAATGACCGAGTATGTAAAGGCAGGCAAGGATGTCCTTGTTATCTGTATCTCAACCGGACTTTCAGGAACCTACGGATTTGCATGTGAAGCAAGAGATCAGGTTATGAAGGAGAATCCCGGAGCAAAGATTTTCTGTGTAGACTCACTTCGCTACAGCGTACTTCAGGGTATGATCTGCGTAAAGGCTTCACAGATGAGAGCTGAAGGAAAGACCATTGAGGAAACCTTCGACTGGATCGAGAAAAATAAGAATTGCTACCACCAGATGGGATGGCTCGACGACCTTTCATTTGTTGCTAAAAAGGGACGTATGTCCAACAGCAAGGCATTCTTTGGTACTCTTGTAGGAATCAAGCCCCTCGGAGATATCTCTTCAAACGGTCTTACCACCGTTATCGGTAAGGCAAAGGGAGCAAAAGCAGGTTTTGCAGCTATCCTTGAATATATGGAAGCTACCATCGAAAATCCCGCTGAGCAGACTATCTTTGTAGGAACCTCCGACAGAGAGAAAGATGCCGACAAGCTTGTAGAACTTATCAAAGAGAAATTTGCACCCAAGGAAGTCATCAAATCATTCGTATTCCCCAGCTGCGGAGTAAACATCGGCCCCGGCCTTTGTGCTGCTTTCTACTACGGAAAGCCTATCAGCGATGATATGAAGGCAGAGGAAGCTCTTATGACTAAAATTCTTGAGAAGAAATAAGGGAAATTGGGGAAATGTATTCCAAAGAATCAGTTATAGACGGAAAGCTTATGGCAGCCTGTGTTAAATCAGGGGCTGCCAGGCTTGAAAAAAATGAAGCGCTTATAAATCAGCTCAATGTTTTCCCCGTGCCTGACGGAGATACGGGATCGAATATGCTGACTACACTGCGTGGCGGACTTAATGCGGCCAAAAAGACTAATCACCTCGGTGAATATATGTCTTCTCTGGCTACCGGAATGCTCTTTGGCGCGAGGGGAAACTCAGGTGTTATTTTTTCACAGATTTTTTCCGGAATCGCAGAAAAACTTAAAGAAAAAGAGTCGGCCACTTGCGCAGAGATGCTTGAGGCATTGGAAAACGGCTCAAAGGTGGCATATTCAAGTGTGGTGGTTCCTACCGAAGGAACCATTCTGACGGTTGTGAGAGAGGGCGCGGAAGGATTCTCCGGCAACGGCCTTGAAAATGTCAATGTTTGGGACTTTTTCAAGATTTATATCGAGAACATAAAAGAAGCTCTTGATAAAACACCGGACCTTTTGCCGATATTAAAGAGCGCGGGCGTGGTAGACAGCGGCGGATACGGCTTTGTAAAGTTTTTTGAGGGCTTTACCGAAGCTGCCATAGAAGGCATTGCCTCGCCGGACGATGAGGAAAATATCACACTGCCCGGATTTAGCGCGAAATGGCACGATGATGCAAATGAGGAAGCTTTCGGATTTTGCACCGAGTGCATTGTCACATTAAATGATGACAAAAACATAAGGGACGAGATAGTTTCCTACCTGACATCCATGGGACAGTCTGTGGTATGTGTCCAGAGCGGAAGAATCCTTAAGCTTCATGTCCATACACTTGAGCCCTTAAAGGTTTTAAACCATATGCAGGAGCTTGGCGTATTCTATAATGTAAAGATTGAGAATATGGATAACCAGGTATTGAACAATTCCGCGAATGCAAAGGATGATTCCGAAAAGGACGCAATCGATGCGGACGAGCTTGCTAAGGTTATGAAGGAAAAGCATGAAAAGCAGGTAAGAGAGACTCACCACGGTATCGCTTATATCGCTGTTGCCAACGGTGACGGAGTTATAAAAGCGTTCAAGGATTTTGGATGTGAGATAGTTTTAAACGGCGGCCAGACTATGAACACCTCTGTTGAGGAGTTTGTAAATGCTTTTGAAAAGCTTGATGCCGAAAAGATCATCGTTATGCCCAACAACTCAAATATCGAGGCAGCGGCAAAGCAGGCTGCAAAGATTTACGGAGAGGACAGGATAATGATCCTTCCCACAAAATCCATTGCAGAAGGTTATTTTGCCATGTCTATGGCCATTGTTGACAGATTTGATGCGGACCAGGTATATGCTCAGATGAAGCAGGGCATGGAAGGCGTTGATACCATCTGGATATCAAAGGCTATCAGAGATGCGAAGGTTGATGGCGCGGAGTGCCGCGAAGGCGATTATCTCGCACTTTACGGAAAAAAGATAGTAGCTTCGGACCCTTCGAGGCTTGAGGCTGTAAAAAAGGTTCTCGCAAGTACCGAGGGAATTGACGATAAATATGTGCTCCTTATATTTAAGGGACAGATGGTTACGGACGAGGAATGCGAGGAACTTCAGGAATATATCGAGGATACATATGATTGGCTGGATGTTGGAATCATTGACGGCGGCCAGGATGTGTATGATTTTGTTATAGGTATTACGGGCTAAATGCCCCCGGATAAAAGAGGATATGTTATGCCCGGATTTTTAATTGCTATTATTGTCGTTTTGGCTGTGCTTGTTCCCGGAATCGTAGTGATGATTGTAAAAACAATGCCAATAGCCAAGATGGTATTTAGGACACAGTTTACCCGCCCGGAAAATGCAAAAGCCGGATGGACCAGAGGAGAGTGCTCTTTCCCGGACAATGAGGAAAATATGGAAATGCACAGGCAGGGAATGGCCTGGGCCGAGGAAAACAAAGGCGCAATGAGAGAAGTATCCATCATCAATGACGGACTTAAGCTTTGCGGACAGTATTTTGATTTCGGATTCGAAAAAGCAGCCATATTTTTAGCCGGCAGAGCGGAGCCCTGCACCTATTCTTATTATTTTGCCATGCCCTATAAAGAGTTTGGCTACAATGTGCTTGTTATCGACAACAGAAGCACCGGATGGTCTGAAGGAGAGTACAGCAGCGCCGGTATGAAAGAGTACGGCGATGTCACAGAGTGGATAAAGTATCTTCATGATGAACTTTTAAACAAAAAGGTACTTATTCACGGTATCTGCATCGGAAGCGCCACCGGACTTCGCGCGGTGACCCACGGCGATTTGCCATATGTTGAGGCACTTATTGCTGACGGAATGTATGAGAGCTTTTACGAGACCTTGAGGACACATTTTATAGAGCTTGGAAAGCCCGTATTTCCCGTATGCTACGAAGTAGTTTTTATGGTATATAAGCTTACCGGCAAAAATGTCATGACAGAAGGCCCCAAGAAAGATATCAAAAAGCTTGATATACCTTTTCTCATGATTCACGGAAGAGAAGATGTATTTTCACTTCCCGCAAAAGCCGAGAAAATGTTTGCTTCATGCCCCTCAAACCACAAAAAACTGGTGTGGTTTGAGGAGGGAATGCATTCACACTTAAAAATAAGAGCTCCTAAAAAGTACGATGAAACCGTCAAGGAATTCATTGATACTCTCTAAAAGCTCTGAAAATACTTATCTGATATTTAAGATACCTGTCTGAAATTAGATATTTATAGGTTATCTACAATTTGCGTGCTCCGCGGTCTCCGCGGAGTATTTTGTTTTGGTCGGAAGCCGAGATCTCGTTGATACGGCCTCTGGAATTATAGGTGGTAAGCATATCTGTATTTCTTGCGGGATATTTTTTACCCTCTTCCGAAATGAGAGATTTAAAACGCTCCTTATCGCCTTCTTTTAATGCTTTTTTGATGCTTTCATCTCTGGCAGTTTCCAGGGATTCGATGGATGAAAGCGTAGAATCTGCTACTGCTTCGGTACCGGAAGGAGAAATGTTTTTGTCAAAGTCACCGGTTTTTTCTTTGGCATTATCCGGGGACATTTTCTCTAAGCCGTCGGCTATAGGCTTGCTGTCCCAAAGGTTTCCGAATATTTTTCTGACATTTTTCCAGAGGCTTACAAAAAAATCTTTTATGTTTTCCCAAATCATATTTGCGGTGCTTGTGATCTGGTCCTCGGAGGGTTCCTCTTTAGCTTTATTTTCCACAGCGTTTCCTAAAGAATCAGCAAAGGAATTACTCTTTTTATCTGCCGAAGAGGTCTTTTTATCCCCGCTTTTTTCTCCCGAAGGCTCATATATTACACCCTCACCCGCAGCATCTTTTTCAAGAGCACTCTTAAGAGAAAACTGCTCGCCCGAATCGGTTGGATTTACCCTGTTTCTGGCGTTTTGATATTCATTTGGAAGATTATTGTTTATCGGATTTATCATTATTCTTCCTCACTTTAATTTGAATATATCATTAAAAAAAGAGCGATTCAAGGCTTAGGATTCATTCATAACATAAAATTTGTGACGAAAGGCAGAATTTTGGGCTGAATGACGGCTTTTTAGTATGGATAGTTTCCTAAAGCTAAGCTAAAATGTGGGAGTACGGTGGAAAATAATAATGATTACCTCGGATTACTCCGTGGAGGAAATATGACAGACAGAGAATTAAAAAAATTATCCAGACAGGATTTGTTACAGCTACTTATAGCACAGGGGCGTGAAGCGGCAAGCGTCGAGGAACAGCTTAAGGAAGCGAAATACAATGAGCAAAGGCAGTTCGATTCCAACGAGAGACTCAGAGACCGCATAGCTGACAGAGAAGAAACAATCGAACACTTAAAGGAAAAGCTTGCCGGCAAGGATGAAAAGCTTAACGAAAAGGATCGCGAGATTGCAGAACTTAAAGACCAGATAGCGATGCTCAAGGCAAACGGATTTGCTGTAGACGGTGCCGGAATAGTGGATGGAAGCAGGGAACTGGGTTCCATTGCCGAAGCCGCTCTTGCACTTAATGATGTATTCGCCGCAGCTCAGAAAGCAGCAGATATGTATTTGGCGAATGCCAAAAAGATTGCCGAGGGAGATAAACAGTAATGGCGGTAGATTCCTTACCATCCATCGAACAGCTCGAAGCCGAGCTTAAGAGGGAAAAGAGAAAAAAGAATTACGGGCGGGCTCTTCGCAGTACACTTTTTACACTCCTTGTGGTGGCTGCAGCGGCAATTTTGATCGTTGTACTTTTTTTGCCGGTACTGCAGATTACCGGAGCCTCCATGAATCCAAGCCTAAAGAACGGAGACGTGGCGGTTGCAATAAATGTAAAAAATTACGAGCCCGGAGATATCATAGCTTTCTACTACAACAACAACCTGATGGTTAAAAGAGTTGTGGGCGTCGGCGGAGACGTAATCAGCATTGATGAAGACGGAGTTGTATATCGCAACGGAGAAATGCTTCCGGAAAGTTATCTCACAGAGAAAAACGCCGGAACATGCGACATAGAATATCCGTATACGGTCCCCGAGGAACAGTATTTCGTACTCGGAGACAACAGATATATGAGTATAGACAGCAGAGTTTCATCTGTAGGATGTGTTGACAAGTCACTAATAGCCGGAAGAGTTTTCTTTAGATTGTGGCCTTTTGGTTCTTTCGGTTTTATCAAATAAATCGTAACTTTTGTTAAATCGGTTTTAAGTCTTCTTTAAGGAGGAAGCAGCAATATGAAATTTCAGATTTATGAGCAGGCTGCCAGGATACTTCGCAAAAGAAAAAAGCATAACATATATGTACTTGCGGTTTCGATTGCAGCAGTATTTACCTGTGCCGGTGTAGTGTTCGGACTCACCAGACCCGGTAGAGCTTTTTCAAGCCTTGAAAAAACTCTTAACTGCAACGTGGAAGTTCATACCCATACAGCTGACTGCTATGATGCTGAAGGAAATCTCATCTGCGGATATGCGGATTATGTAGCTCATGTGCATGATCCCGAGACCTGCTATGATGAAAACGGAGATTTGGTTTGTACGCTTCCCGAAATCATTCCTCATGTACATGATGACAGCTGCTACATTGAGAGAATGGAACTTATATGCGGAATCGAGGAAGGGCAGGTCGTTGACGAAAACGGAAATCCCGTATTTGATGAAAACGGCAATCCTCTTTTTGATATAAACGCTGTTCCGGATACCGGAAGCATCGAAGTCCTCGGAACTGTTGAAGAAGGAACCGAAAGCGCTGAGAATGCAGAAGGAACCGAAAGCGCTGAGAATGCAGAAGGAACCGAAAGCACCGAGAACGCAGAAGGAACCGAAAGCACCGAGAACGCAGAAGGAACTACTGAGAACACAGAAGGAACTACTGAAAGTGTAGAAGGAACCGAAAACGCAGAAACCGAAACTCAGGAAAATGTCACAGAACAGCCCACAGATGAAACCCTCGGCACCAACCAGGAAGGAGAGGCAAGCACTGAGACTGAAACTGAGAATGTTGTAGATAATGGCACCCGGGAAGAAGCTTCAAACGGAGAGGCTCCTGCAGAAAATACCGAACCGGAAGTTGTAACCGAAACCGTCGATGTCGGCGGTGCGGGTGCTGATATATCAATCGGACCTAAGTACACTACTCATGTGCACACAGCTGAATGCTACAGGATTGTAAAAGAACTTGTATGCACAATCCCCGCACTCCATGTTCATACTGCCGATTGCTATGATGAGAACGGAAATCTTATTTGCGGTCAGCTCCAGCTCTCACAGCATGTACATGGCGAAGAGTGCTTCTGCTACGAAGAAAAGACTGTAACCAAGACTGCGGTTGCCGGCGACTACACCATCACCGCAACTTATGGGGCAAGCGCAAAGATACCTTCAAAGGCAGAGCTTAGAGCTTACATTGTTCAGCCTGATAACGAAGCTTACAACAATGACCTTGAACTTACAAAGCAGACTGCCGGAGATGATGCAGAAGTAGAAGCGATCATCAACATCGGATTCTATTTAGGAGATAAGGAATATGAGCCTGAAGGACCCGTTGATGTAAAGATCACCTTAAATAAAGAAAACTTCAGCACCGGCGATGATGTAACGATCCTTCATATTAAGGATGACAATACAGTTGAAACCCTTGAGTCCACAGTTGATGAAAGTAACGCAACAACAATTTCGACGGATTCATTCTCTGACTTTATAATTCTTAAAGGTGAAAAGAAATTTGAAGTTAATCGTAAATACGGAAAATATTGGCTTGGACTTATAGATGGAAGTAATAGTTTTTCTTCTGATACGTTTAGCAGACTAAGAACATACAAGGGCGAAAGCTATTCCAACTTCCTTGGCGAAGCTGCTTACTTCCACATAGTTGCATTTAATAATTACTATGGAACCGGAACCGACGTTTGCGGTAACCTTTGCGTTAAAAACTTAATGAAGATGTCGGAATCAGGCACTAAAAACTGGCCTTATGAGGCAACATATATTCAAAATATTGATGCAAATGCAGTATTAAGCCCAAGACCGGGAAGAAACACAGAAGGTTCGGTAGTTGTCTTCGGCCCGGATGTTGAACTCGATACTTATGATAATGGCAATCAGATTAAGGTTAATGGTGTTGCTATTGAAAGTCCAAGTTCTATTTATATAGAAGATGGGGTTCACAGATTTGTTGATCTTGAGTCAATGAGACTCAAGATACAAAAGATTAGCAATGATCTTGCACTTACTAAGGATGGCGGAGCAACCATCACTTATGGAGGCAACGACTGGAAAAACGTTATTAAACTTGAAGAGGCTAATGGAGCCGGATACATCACATTAGATGCTATAGAGTTTATGGAGAAGATTGCCGGAAATCCTCTTAAACTAGATGGTTTTTCAGACTCAGGAAACGGAACACTTGTAATTAATATAGATTGCAAGAATGTTCCGGATAAGGGAACAATTACATTACCTCAAGAGTCTGTAATGTGTGTTGACGGATCAATGGCAGATACAGGTGAAGCTTTCGATCATAAGCATGGTAAGGTTATTTGGAACTTTATAAATGCTGACGGAAAAACTATAGTGGCTCCCGGCCGTATGCATGGCGTGATTATTGCTCCTGATTCAACATTCATTGCGAAGGGTAACCTTCAGGGACAGATTATAGCTTATAATGTATATACAGAAGGTGAGACACACAGATCGTTCTTTATCGGAACGACACTTCCCGTTGCTACAGAGCTCGCTTTCCAAAAGACTGTAGCCGGATTAACCCCGGATCCCAACCAGAAGTTTACTTTTAGCCTTTCAGAGTATAAGGGTAAAAAGTGGGTAGAAATACAAACTGCACAGAACTCCGGAAAAGATATCGTTTTTGAGGATCTTGTTTATGAAAACGAATCCGATTTGGGAACTCATTGGTACAAGGTTACCGAGGTTGATAAGAGCGGAGATACTGATACAAACAAGTATATCTACGACACAAAGCTTTTCGTCCTTAAAACAGAAGTTACTTTTAATGTTTCTTCATCAAAATACGAGGCAACCAGTGAAACATTTGAAATCAAGTCTGATGCAGATATAACGTATGATGCCAATAAGAATATTGTCGGAGTAAGCTCATCTGCAGTATCGATTACTGATGATAGCCAGAAAGCCTTTGACAATACTCCAAAGTATACAAAGATATCTGTAACCAAGAAATGGGAAGATTATCAGGGTGTAGAACTTATAGATGATTTACCTGATTCACTTACAGTTTACCTGTATAGGTCGAAGAATAGTGGGGAGGGAGATGTTGCTGATGTAACCGGTCTAACACCTATTGAGACTGTTGCGCTTAATAAGGATAACAATTGGACCTACACATGGGATGAGCTCCTTACAAAAGATGAAGCTGACGGAAAGAAGTTTGTATACTTCGTAACCGAGGCCGGTACTCCGGGATATGAGGCTGCAAGCAGAAGCCACGATTCATGGTTCATCCAGGGAACTCAGGAATTTGTAAACAAGAAAAACTTTGAGAATACCTACATTGAGATTGAGAAGAAATTCTACGGATTCAATGAAAAAGGCGAAAAGGTAGAAATTGATAATCCGGATCCTACCAATGCTATGGACGGATATATCAAAGTCAGACTTGAGCAGATAGCTACTGATGCCAGTGGAAATTCAGCTGATCCGGTACGTTATACAGATCCCGTAAAGGTTGGCGGAAACGAAAAAACCTTTGCAAACGGAGAGTTTAAGATTACCGCAGCTGACGGATGGAAAATCAGAATAGATGAGCTTCCAAAAGCAAAAGTTGATGCTAACGGAAATGTTATTACTTATACATATCAGGTAACTGAGCTTGAGTGCTCACTTAAATACGCGGTAGACGGAGATGCTGTTACTCTGGGAACTGTAGCTAAAGATGAGAGTGATAATGAATACAGATTATTTACTCTTAAAAACATCTTAAAGCCTACCGAACTTGAGATTGATAAGAACTGGTTCACATACACAGGCTCTGTCGATTCGCTTCAGACCAGTACAAGCACCGATGTTACCATTAAGCTCAATATTGTAAGAACATCAGCATCAGGTACAGATACTCCAATCGGTAGTATGATACTTGGAATTGATGGATGCAGGAATTTGACCAGAGAAAACGGAGAAGCCTTTGAGGCAACACAGGTCGTTGATCCTTCCACAAGCTACAAGTACTGGGCAGTAAAGCTTAAAAATCTTCCTGCTTACTACGTAGCCACCGGAGCTGACGGCAAGACATATCTCGAAAAATATAAATACTCGGTTACCGAGGATACTATCGCCGGATATGAACTTGTAGATGCAGATATGACAGATGAGAACGGAACAGTTATTTTGGGAAAGAGTACTACAACTTCAGAATTAACTAACGAGGGTGTATTTACAACAATAATCCTCAAAAACCGTTCAACTTCAACCTTTGCTCTCCCCGAAACCGGCGGAAGAGGAAGGAATTTCACAGCGTTATATGTAGTAGGAGCTCTGATGCTCATAGGATCAGCGGCACTGCTTATATATAGAAAAAAGTTATAAACTGATTTATTTCATTAGGGAAAAGGAGAAAAAAATGAAGAAGAAGATTTTATCAATCGTTCTTTCGCTTGCACTCTGCTTCGGAGCTTCTATAACAGCTTTTGCGGCAGACCCCGCAGCGAGCACAACAAATAACACACAGACTGCTACTGCCGCTGCTGCAGTAGATCATACCTACGAGGTTTATCAGATCTTTACCGCTGAAGTATCCGGAAACAAGTTTGCAGATCCTGCTTTTGGTTCAGCTATGACAGACGCTATTAAGACTGAACTTGCTAAATACGTAGGAATTACCTATACAGATGCTAGTGACATTACCGCCAAGGAGCTTGTTGAAAAGATCGGCGCTTATTCAGACAATTCAAAAGAGGCACAGGCTATTACCAAAATCATCGCTGACAATGTTGATAAAGCAAGCGCTATCGCTGTAGCAACAGACGGAACCATTGCTGCCGGTGAAGGTTATTACCTTGTTAAAGATATTACCGATATCTCCGGCGATGAGGAAGTATACAAGGATCATTCACAGCTCCAGGTTGTAGAGGCTGATAAGAATAATGTATGCAAGATTGTGGTAACAGAAAAGAGAGACACTCTTGAAGTTAAAAAGAAGGTACAGGATGTCAATGATTCTATCGAAGTAAAGACTGACTGGCAGGACAGCGCAGATTATGATATCGGCGATATGGTTCCTTTCCAGCTCTCAGCTACCATTCCTGCAGACCTTGCCGAGTATACCGAGTATACCTATGTATTCCATGATGTTGAATCAACCGGACTTGCTTTTGATAAGAACACTGTAAAGGTTTACGTAGACAATGCTAATACTCCTGTTGATTCTAAGTTTTATGAGGTTAGAACCGGAGCCAATATCACCGATAATTCAGGTGACAGCTTCCAGATTGAGATGGATCTTAAAAAGATTCCTGCAGGAAAGACAGTATATGTAGAGTATGAGTCAAAGCTTACCAATGGCGCTAAAATCGGTGCAACCGGTAACCCCAACAAGGTTCGCGTAGAGTTCAAGAATGACAAGGGCGGCGAAGGAAAGACTCCTTGGGATGTTGTTATCGTATTTACTTTAAAGACCACCATCAACAAGGTTGATAAGGAGCTTAAGTCTTTGGCAGGTGCTGACTTTAAGCTTGAGAAGCTTGCCGCTACTGTAGATGCTGACGGAAAGTATGTTGTTACTCAGAAAGCTGATCCTAACGACGCTACGAAGATGATTGATAAGGTAATCGAGACAAAGACCATTACCACTAACACTGAGGGAACTTCATTCTCAGCAACAGGACTTGATGACGGTGTTTACAAGATTACCGAGACTGCTACTCCTGCCGGATTTAACTCAATCGATCCCATTTACTTTGTTGTAAAAGCTACCCACACCGATGGTGACAGCCCTGAACTTAAGTCAATCGAGGTTGTTGATTTCAATGGCAAAACAATGGTAAGTAATGCTGTTACAGGAAATCTTGGAGAGTTCGTAGTTGACAAGACCGCAGGCTCTTTAGATACTACTATCATTAACCAGGAGGGTGCAGTTCTTCCTTCAACCGGTGGTATCGGTACCACTATCTTCTACATTGTAGGCGGTGTCCTTGTTGTAGGAGCAGTTGTACTTCTTATTGTAAGAAGGAAGATGGGAACATCTGAAGAGGAGTAATACCTCTATATAAATGAAATAAATCATTAATACTTTTATATGTCCGAAAAGCTTTAAAAAGCTTTTCGGATAACCGCACAAATTACTGACACCTTCACGTGGTGTGCGGTGAGCAACGGATTAATCCGGCCAAGATTCAGTTATAGATAGAGAATGGAATGCAGATGGGCAAAAGCGGAGGCAAAAAAAGCAAAAAGAAGAATAAAAAATTGGTTTCTACCATTATTACAGTTGCTTTGGCTGTTTTCCTCGTTGTTGGACTCGGAATCATGCTTTATCCCTCGATAAGTGATTGGTGGAACTCCATGCACGCATCGAGATCCATTTCAGATTATGTATATGCTGTTGAGAACGTAAATAACGAGGAACTCGAGCGTATGATCGGAGTTGCAAGGTCATATAACCAGAGGTTAGCCGGAAGCCAGCATTTCGATCTTTCGGAGGAAGAGTACGCGGAGTACGAAAGTCTCCTTGATATATCCGGAACGGGTATTATGGGATATATTACAATTCCTTCGATAAATGTTAATCTTCCCATATATCATGGAACGGAAGAGACTGTTCTACAGATTGCGGCAGGCCATCTTGCAGGTTCATCGCTTCCTGTTGGAGGACTTGGTACTCACTCGATAATATCGGGACACAGAGGACTCCCTTCGGCCAAGCTTTTTACTGATTTGGACAAGCTTGTTGTAGGAGATACATTTGTTATTTCCATATTGAATGAAAATCTGACATACAGAGTTGATCAGATTAAAGTAGTTCTTCCTGAGGATACCTCAGAACTTGGTATTTCAAAAGACAAGGATTATTGTACGCTTGTCACCTGTACTCCTTACGGCATCAATACTCACAGAATGCTCGTAAGAGGACACAGAGTTGAAAATGAAGAAGAGGAGCTTGTAGTCATCATTACACCCGATGCTTCAAAAGTTCCGAATTATATAGTAGCAGTATTTATCATTATCCCGATACTTATTATAATGACCATAGTCTACATGATATTTACGGCTCACAAAAAAAGACATTTATCTACATACGAGATACTCGATGAAGTAAAGACATTATAGAAAGTTACAGTCGTTTGACTTTTTTAAAGGAGGATTCTTCCATGAACAAATGGAAAAGCGCAAAAAGTGCATTTATCAAAAAGATATTGGCATGCACGGTTGCACTGGGTCTGTGTATAGGCGGAACCTTATTGTCTCCGATTATTACGGATGCGGCAAATAAGCTTGATTTAAGCGCTGCATGCAATCTTACCGTTAATGCAACGTCCAGTACCGACAAGGTATTTTTGGACGATATCGCAAAAGCCGGTGTGGTTGTGGATTTGTATAAGGTAGCTGATGCAGAAAAAACGGACGGATATGATGCATATACCTTTAAGGTAGCGGATACATATAAAAATGCGCTTACCATTCCCGATAACGTAGATGCGAAGGTATGGAGCGAACTTGCAAACAAAGCGGCAAAGGTAGTAAAGGATAAATATAATACTACAGATGCTATTGTTCCTACCGCTACAGCTAAGGAAGGACAGCAGATTAAAAGCATTTCCGCAGGTCTTTATCTTGTTATAGCAAGAGGTGAAAAGATTACGGATTATTTCGTGGAGACTACTTTAAAGGATGCAGACGGTAACCCCTTAAAGGATGCTGCAGGAAATGTGGTAAGTGAGATCACTACAATTGCCGAGGGCGAAGAGAACAGCTATTCCTTCATCCCTGAGTTTGTGGCACTTCCCACAAAAGCTCCGGATCCCAAGACCGGTGAGATCAATATGTCTGCCGATACAGATTGGATTTACACCGCACAGGTTAGCTTAAAGCCCACCTGGGAGCCCAGATACGGTGATTTAAAGATAATCAAGGACCTCCTTACATATGAAAAGAGTGAGCCTACTTACTTTGTATTCAGTGTAGAGGCAACCAAGAAATACGGTGATACAGTCAAAAATGTTTTCAGTAATGTTTACACTCTTTCATTTTCAAAGTATGGAAAGGAAGAGTTGACCATTAAGAATATTCCCGCAGGAAGCGAAGTTACGGTAACCGAGATTTATTCCGGATGCAATTACAAGCTTGTATCCGCAGCTTCTCAAATGGTTGTGATCGAAGCTAATCAGGTTAAAGATGTTGAGTTTGTAAATGACTATGGCGAAAATGACAAGCACTGCGGTGCAATCACCAACCACTTCGATCCCGTGCTCGATGCTAACGGAAACGTAGTTCTCGATGATAACGGAAAGCCTAAGTATACATGGGCTAAATACGGTGACAGCAGAGAGGAGGGAATCTAAGGTGAAAAAGAAAAGTTTGATTTTGGTTGCTGCCTGTGCGGCACTTATACTTACCTCTTCGATAGGAACTGCATTTGCATACTTCTCAACTTACGAAAAGGCACTCGGAGGATATGTGATTCACCTTGGTGATTACGAGGAAATCACAGAGGATTTTAATGATTGGACCAAAAAGGTAGTAATTACCAGCAAATCCGATTCCCTTGATGATGTTTATATCAGAATTAAAGCCTTCTCCGGAAGCACTGTTAACCTACAGTATGTAGGTGATTCGAAATGGTCACCTGCCGCTGACGGATATTATTACTACAGCGATTCCTTAAAAGCAGGAGAGTCTACAACGGAGATCGATGTAAAGATTACAAACATCCCCGAAGGAGTTGACCCAAAGAGCTTTAACGTAGTTGTTATATACGAAGCAACAAAGGTTAAATATAAAGCAGACGGTACACCTTATGCCGATTGGAACGATGTGCTGGATGTAACATACAAGGAAGAAGGTGATAAGTAATGAATAAATTTAAAAAGATTATCACTTCAAAAGCCTTCAGTACCGCAGCATTTGTATTGGGCGCAGGATTACTTGTATTTTCATCCGTAGGAGGAACCAGAGCAGCTCTTACATATTACTCTGAAAACTACACCTCCAGAGTTCAGCTTTATGATATCGGCGTTACAATCGCTGAGAACGGCAAGGCAATATCATACAGAGATTACGTGCCAAACAGCGATTACGTTTGGGACCAGCACAGAGGAGCACTTCTCCTTGACATGGTTCCCACAGGTGAAGAGGTAAAGCTGGGAGTTGCTTATCCCGAAGTCTTATCGATAACAAACAGCGGAAACGATGAGAATAACAGTATCAATACTTACAACCGAGTTGTTGTTTATAAGTATTGGGTTGATAAAGACGGAAAGAAATGCACTGACCTTGATCCTAATTTGATCGATCTTCACTATGTGAATATCGGAACAGATTGGATAATCGATCAGGAAAGCTCAACCAGTGAGAGAACGGTTCTTTATTATACAAAGCTTTTAAAGAACGGACAGACAAGCCCCGCATTTTCAGATACCGTTACAATCAGCGATATGATATGTACCAAGGTCACTCAGACCGCGGGAGAGAAAAAAGACGAGAACGGAAAAACATACAAGACACTTACTACCACCTATGATTACGATGGTTATTCATTTGTACTTGAGGCAGTGGTAAATGCAATTCAGGACCACAACGCAGAAGCAGCAGCAAAGAGCGTTTGGGGCAGAGAAATATCAATTGCCGAAGACGGCACATTATCACTTAAGTAGGAAAGGAGCGCGAAATGAAAAAGAAATTACTGTCAGTAATACTTTCCCTCGGACTTGCGCTTAGCTTTCCGATTACCGCTATGGCAGATACTATAACCGGCGGTGATAATTGGAATGTATTTTTTACAGCAGATGAGAAGATGGAATCAACTTTCAGCTCATCTACAATGTCAGATCAGATATCCGGTATGCAGCCCGGTGATACAGCTATTTTTACAGTTAACCTCGGAAACAACAATTCGAATACAACAGATTGGTATATGACCAACAAGGTTTTGTATTCACTTGAGGACAGAAGTAAAAACAGCGGCACCAAGGGCGGTGCGTACACATATCTGCTTACTTATACTTCACCAAGCGGAACTGTATCGACGATATTTGACAGCGAGACGATTGGCGGTGAAGGATCGTCAGCTGCCGGAACGGGACTTCATCAGGCTACAGAGGCTTTAAAGGATTTCTTCTATCTCGACACTCTTGAAAACGGTCAGAAGGGAAAAATTACTTTAAAGATTGAGCTTGATGGCGAGACCCAGGGTAACGATTACCAGGATACCTTAGCAGACCTTCAGATGAATTTTGCGGTTATGCTCAGAACGGCCGGTGAAACTGAAGACGGCGGAGGAACAGAGACCGGAAAGGAGCGTACACCCAGATACGTTCAAACCGGTGATGAGACTAATCTTAAGCCCTTCTTTATCATTGCCGGCGGTAGCGCCCTGGTGCTTTTTGTACTTGGAATCATCGGTGTTTCCGAGCGCAGAAAAGCAAAGAAGGGAGGCGAGGCATGATGAAAAGATTCTTTAGAGGATTTTTAACAGCAATAGCTTCGCTTGCTCTTATCGTAGGACTTTATACTCCTTCACAGGCTGCTACAAATTACAATTACACCATAAAGTTTTTGGTAGGAACTCAGGGTACTTTTAACAGTGCCGGTGTAAGTGTGTATGACAATAATGGCCTGTCAAAAAACGCTGATGTTAAGATGAATGCGGATAAAACCGTAATCACCGTATCAGGGCTTGAGTATGGTTCAAGAATTACTTTCGACTTAAAGGCAGTAGATGTTTCAAACGGAAGTAAATACTATGTTAAGGGAATCAGAGAGAGCGGAATGGATAACAATACCATTTCCACCAACTCCTTCCAGGTTAACAAGGATGTGGATTATGTAGTCGGATATGCTCTTTTGGCAGATTCCGTAGCATATACCATAGAGTATGTTGATAATAAGGGAAATACACTTGCTCCTTCAGAGACCCACTACGGTAATGTCGGAGACAGACCGGTTGTAGCTTTCCTTTATATGGATGGTTATCTGCCCCAGGCTTATAACCTTACCGGAACACTTTACAAAGATCCTGCCGATAACATCTTCAGGTTTGTATATACCCCTCTTTCAGAGCTTCCCGATTATTATCGCGGATATACCGACAGAGGAATCATCGACAACGGTATAACCGGAGACGGCGGAGTATATGTTATCCCCGGTGACGGTGGCGGAGCAGGTGCCGGCGGAGCAGGCGGCGCAGGCGGCGGACAGGAAGGTGTCGGTGAAAACGGTGAGGGTAATATCACTGATATAGAGGGAGAGGAAACTCCCCAGGGACCCGCTGAGATTATAGACATCCGTGATGAAGAAGCTGCTTTATCCGATGGTGAAGGAATCTTTGGCGGACTTATGGATGAACTTGGTATCAAGGTCGAATCACCATCGGCATTCTTTACCAGCATCCCCGTAGGCGCAAAAATTGCGATAGTAGGTGCTTTGGCTCTAATCCTCGCAGTTGCGGCTTACTTCTTATTTATCAGAAGGATTATCAGGAACAAAAAAGATGAGAGATAAGGGAACTGAATCAAATAAGCGTTCCGAAACAAAAGGCGGGAATTTTCTTTCCGCCTTTTGTTCTGTGTTAGGAACAGTAGGTGTAATTATAATAATACTTCTTTGCCTGCCCGTTACAGTACCTGGATTTATAGGATTCAACATTTACAATGTTGAAAGCGGAAGTATGGAGCCTGCAATAAAAACAGGCAGTATAGTCTATGTTAAAAGCATAGATGCGGAAAATTTAAGTGAGGGTGATATTATTGCATACAATTTAAACGGCATGACAATCACTCACAGAGTTGTTTCAAATGATACCGAGAATAAAGAACTCATAACCAAAGGTGATGCCAATGAAAAGGAAGATATGGCACCTGTAAGGTATGGCTCAGTCATCGGAATCATTAAGCTCAGCATCCCATACCTCGGCGCATTTTTCGTATTTTTCACCGGCATCAGAGGAAAAATATACATTATGGGAATTTTGGTGGCCTGCTTCATACTTATGATGGTGGGTTCTCATTTGAAGGATAAGAGTAAGTACCGGGAAAAAAATAAAAATATGGCCGGATAAAGTTATATTTGGATAAAAATATAATTAAGGTTATTAGGTTTAGGAAATAGATACATAGATGAAAAAAGTAATATTCAGAACAATATTTATAATTGCACTTGTGGCATTTGTCGGAGCGGTTGGATATATTGTATATACTTATATCGGCTATAAAAAGGACGCCAAGGTATATGATGAAGCAATAAGCGAATTTGTTACCGTAAACGAAAACGCCGGCGACTCAGCTACCGGCGGAGCGGCCGGCAGCTTGGCAGATGGATTAACCGGCGGTTCGGGTGAAAACAAAGCCGGCAAAGACAATATAAATCCTTTTGACTCGATATCTGACGGAAGCGGTGATTTTGGCGGTCTAGAGGTCGATTTTGATGCCTTGACCAAGCTAAATCCCGATATCATAGGCTGGATATACTGCCCGGATACGGTGATCAATTATCCTGTTTTAAAGACTGACAATAACGATTATTACCTTCATCGCAATTACAAAAAAGAATATGCCGCATCAGGCTCGATATTTGTAGAATGTGCTAATTCGGACGGTTTTGTGGATTCCAATACCATAATCTACGGCCATCATATGAAAGACGGCTCAATGTTTGCTTCACTTTCTAAGTGGTTTAAGCAGGAATACTATGATGAGCATCCTTATATGTATCTTTATACTCCGGACGGGAATTACAGAGTGGAACTTTTCAGCGCATATACAACGGCTGTGGGATCGGACTCTTATTATGCTATTTTAACTCCTTGCAAAGAACTCGACGAGTATTTGGAACGTGTCAAAAACAAGTCTCAGTTTGATTGCAATATTGAGCTGAATTCGGAAGATAAGTACATCATGCTTTCTACATGCGCATATGTTTTTGAAAATGCAAGAAGCGTCCTCCACGGAAAACTGGTGCCGATTAAATAATTATAAATTTCTATTGTTAAATTGATAACAAATGAGTATAATTGTATTTGTTGACTTTTAATGTACGATTGTATACAATGATACATATCTGTCGACAAAGTGTTTAGGATAGAGGCAAAATATGAGTGATAGCGATTTAAAACAGGAAGTAACGGACAAGTACTCCCTGAGAGGAAGAGTTTTCTCCAGACTTCGTGAAGATATTCTTTCAGGAAAATATGAAGAAGGTGAAGAACTTCGTGAGGTAGCCATTGGTGAGGAACTTGGCGTAAGCCGTACTCCCGTAAGAGAGGCTTTTCGTCAGTTAGAGCTTGAGGGACTTATCAGAATCGTTCCCAACAAAGGAGCTTATGTTACCGGCATCTCCGGAAAGGACGTGAAGGATATCTATATGATCCGTTCCAGACTTGAAGGACTGGCCGCAAGATGGGCGACTGAACATATTACGGATGTGCAGCTGGAAGAGATGGAAGAAAATGTCTATCTCGCTAAGTTTCATGCGGAAAAAGGCCATTATGAGCAGCTTTTTGAACTCGATACCCGTTTCCATGAGATTTTATATGAGGCAAGCGGAAGCAAGATGCTCGAGCATCAACTGAAGGATTTCCATCAATATGTTATTAGAGTCCGCAAAAAGACATTATCCAGTGCCAGAGGACCCAAGTCTAACTTAGAGCACGAGGGAATCATGGTAGCAATAAGGGATAAAGACGGAGATTTGGCCGAAAAGCTGGCTCACGAGCATATAATCAATGCCTATGAAAACCTTATAAAGAGCGGATATACAAAGTAGAGCAGATCATTAAAGCCGATACTCTAATAAGAAATAGCTGTATAAGTTTCTACCGGCGTAAGATACGAATATAAGTATATAAAAGATAGCAACGAAAGGACACATAGAAATGAGCAAGATTCAGATGACAACACCCCTCGTTGAGATGGATGGAGACGAGATGACCAGAATCCTCTGGAAGATGATTAAGGATGAGCTTCTTACTCCTTATATCGATCTTAAGACAGAGTATTACGATTTAGGTCTTGAGCACAGAAACGAGACAAACGATCAGGTTACAGTCGATTCCGCTAATGCTACTTTAAAGTACGGTGTAGCAGTTAAATGCGCAACCATCACACCCAACGCTGCTCGAATGACTGAGTACAATCTTAAGGAGATGTGGAAGAGTCCCAACGGAACTATCAGAAGTATCCTTGACGGAACTGTTTTTCGTGCTCCCATTCTTGTTAAGGGCATTGTGCCCTATGTTAAAAACTGGACCAAGCCCATTACCCTTGCGCGTCATGCATACGGTGATGTATATAAAAATGTTGAGATAAAGGTTCCCGGTGCAGGTAAAGCAGAACTTGTTTATACCGCTGAAGACGGCACCGAAATCCGCGAGACAATTCATGAATTCAAGGGCCCCGGAATCCTTCAGGGAATCCACAATACAGATAAGTCAATCGCCAGCTTTGCAAGATGCTGCTTCAATTACGCAATCGATACAAAGCAAGATCTATGGTTTGCAACAAAGGATACCATTTCTAAAAAGTACGATCACAATTTCAAGGATATTTTTGCAGAAATCTTTGAAAAGGAATATAAAGCCAAATTCGATGAGCTCGGAATCGAGTATTTCTATACACTTATCGATGACGCTGTTGCCCGCGTTATTCGCTCCGAAGGCGGATTTATTTGGGCATGCAAAAACTACGACGGCGATGTAATGTCCGACATGGTAGCTACTGCTTACGGAGACCTTTCCATGATGACTTCCGTACTTGTAAGTCCACAAGGCGTTTATGAGTATGAAGCTGCTCACGGAACTGTACAGCGCCACTATTACAAGCATTTAAAGGGAGAAGAAACATCCACCAACTCCATCGCAACTATCTTTGCATGGACAGGTGCTTTAAAGAAACGCGGAGAGCTCGATAATATCCCCGAGCTCGTAAGCTTTGCCGAAAAGCTTGAAAGAGCCTGCATAAAGACCATCGAGGATGGTAAGATGACCAAATCTCTTTCACTTATTTCAACTTGTGAGAATCCTGTAATCCTCAATTCACTTGATTTCATCAAGGCAATCAGAGAGACCCTTGATTCTTTGCTTTAATTGATAATAAAGAAGAGAATACAAGAGATACATAAAAATCATATATTTTAGATTGATTTAAAACGTGGTTAGAATAATGAAAGGGACAGCATTTTATGCTGTCCCTTTTTTTGATATTGAAGATTTTGTTAATGTGACGCTTTGTTGCAGGGGAAAAGCATGCAGAAATGAAGAAAGCGGCATTTTGGGGGCCTTTGTTGCAGGGAAAAAGCATGCGGATTGGCCGGAAGCTTCATTTAGGGTGTCGCTCGCTTGCACAAAAAGCATGCAAAATAAGCAAAAGGCCCGATTAGGGGGCCTGTGTCGGAAGACACAGGCATGCAGAAATGAAGAAAGTGGCATTTGGGGGGCCTTTGTTGCAGGGAAAAAGCATGCGGATTGGCCGGAAACTTCATTTAGGGGGCTGTTGCGACGAACTACATCCCTGTAATAAGCAAAAAAATAAGAGCCGGTGGATTATTCCGCCAGCTCTTCCCATTCTTCGTATAATTTATCAAGTTTTGCAGATATTTCATCGCGATTTCTTGATAATTCTTGTAATAAAGCCACATTATTTCCGTTTGAAGGATCTGATAGTTTTGCATCGACCTCGGAAAGCTCAGCTTCAGCAGTTGCAATGGCTTCTTCACACTTCTTTAGTGCGTTTTCTTTCTTGCGCTGTTCGGCAGCCTGAGCCTTTTGGGCTTTCCAATCAAGTGCAGCTTCTGTAATGTTATTTGTTTCACTCTTGTTACTGCCGGCTACCGCAGATACCTTGTTACCGGCGCCATCAGCTCCTTTGCTACCAAATACCCCAGATAACTTACTGCCGGCGACATCAGCTCCATTGCTGCCGGGCACCTCGGATACTTTGCTGCCTGTCAGGTCGATAAGTCCGCTATTTATTGCGGCGTGAATAACATCATCGTGCTTTTCGAGATAGTAGTCGTAATTTCCGATATAATTTACAAAGTTGCCACCGGTTAGTTCCAGTATTCTGGTAGCTGTTTTATTTATGAAATATCTGTCGTGGGAGACGTAGAGTACGGTGCCTTCATAGCTGTTTATAGCGGTTTCAAGTATTTCCTTTGACTGGATATCAAGATGGTTTGTGGGCTCGTCGAGGATGAGGAAGTTGCAATCGCTGAGCATTAGTTTTGCAAGGGAGAGGCGGCCTCTTTCTCCGCCGCTTAGATCGCGCACAAGTTTAAATACATCATCACCGGTAAACAAAAATGCTGCGAGGGTATTTCTGATCTCGGTTATTGTCAGGTAAGGATATTCGTCAGATATTTCTTCATAAAGATTTTTTTCAGGGTGCAGTACGTGGTGCTCCTGGTCATAGTATCCGATTTCAACTTTAGAGCCTAGAGTAAATGAACCTTTATCAGCCTTTTCAAGCTCATTTAAAATCTTTAAAAGTGTGGTTTTACCGGTACCGTTGTTTCCGATGATGGCTACATGTTCACCACGCTTTATTTCGAAATTCACATTGTCAAAAAGCCTTAGAGTTCCGTAGCTTTTAGACATATCCTCAACTTTTAATACATCCTCACCACTTTGCATATGCGGAGTAAGAACAAGCTTCATATCCGCATTTATTGTGGCGGGTTTTTCTATGCGCTCGATCTTATCAAGCATTTTTTCGCGGCTCTCAGCGCGTTTTATGGATTTTTCGCGGTTGAAGCTTTTTAGCTTCTCTATAACGGCTTCCTGGTGCTTGATATCGGCCTGCTGATTAAGGTATGCTTTGAGCTCGGTGATTCGGCGCTGTTCCTTTTTTACGGAATAATCGGAGTAATTGCCGGTGTACACATAGGATTTACCGTTTTCAAGTTCGATGATTTTGGTGACGATCTTATCCAAAAAATATCTGTCGTGGGAGACGATTAAAACTGCGCCCTTGTAGTTTTTCAGGTAATTTTCAAGCCATGAAATAGATGCTAAATCAAGATGGTTTGTGGGCTCATCGAGTATGATGAGGTCAGGGCTTTGCAGAAGCATTTTTCCTAAGGCAACTCTTGTTTTTTGCCCTCCGGAAAGTGTTGAAATAAGCTTTTGATAGTCTGATTCAAAAAAGCCCAGACCGTTTAAAACGCCGTATACTTCAGACATATAAGTCTCACCGCCCATAAGCCTGAAATTATGGGAGAGTGACTCATATTTGTTTAAGAGAGTATCGAGTTCGTCGCCTGATAATTCGCTCATTTTTTCTTCGAATTCTCTTAGGCGCTTTTCCATGTTTATGATATCTGATTTAACGCTTAAAAGCTCGTCAAAAATGGTGTTTTCAGTGTTGACATTGGCATCCTGGGACAGATAACCGTAGGTTGCATCCTTCTCAAAAACACATATGCCTTCATCGGGATTTATCTCTCCGACAATAGAGCGCAGAAGAGTGCTCTTTCCTGCGCCGTTAATTCCGACTATTGCAGCTTTTTCGCCCCTTTCTATGTGAAAAGAGACGTTGCTTAAAACTACGCCGGTTACAAATTCAACTTTTATATTCTGACATGATAAAATCATTGTTATTCCCTCTAAATGCTGTACATACCTACTGATTTTAGCTTTATTCTTGTGATGTTGTCAACTTGTGGGCAAACTAACAATTACAAATATATGACATCGCTTGAACCCATGCGTAGATATATCACGCTTATTGCTGACTTAACTCTTGCATTAATATCCCGCTTATTCTGACTTAACTCTTGCATTAATATCACGTTTATTTCTGACTTGAACAGGGATTAAATAAAAATAAACAATTACGCTTTATGTTTGATATTGAACTCATTATATCTTATAATTTATCCATATATGAGGGTATTTTTACTTGCTTATACGCTATTTATTAATATTTATTAGTAACATAGATATAATTAAATAATACTTATGAGGGAATTTTGACTTGGTCACCGATGTTCTTTAATAATAGTTAAGAGGAAATCTTTATATGATGAGTTTTAAAGAAATGAGAGAACGTGATGCGCTTAGGCGCAGCCAGAAAAAAGAAGTCAGAAAAAAACTGCGCTTGGATAGGGCAGTACGCCTTAGGTGGTATATTAATAATATTCTCGAATATTTCAGATGGAATGATCTTACCAAGGATCAGAGATTCGGAAGATTTTTCAGAGATATTTACATCGTAGTTTCTGCGATAATTTCTATTTTGCTTTTCTATTTTTGCTTTGTTGTCGGACAGGACAATCTTGTGCTTTCAACAATTCTGTTTTGTTTTTATCTTGCTCCAACTTCTATATGCGTTATTCTCTATGGATTCGGCAGCTCTATTATGGGGTTTACGATATTTTTGATTGCCGCTCTTTTCATTGAGCCAAGTAATGTGTATTTGCTGTTTTTGAATCTGGTTACCCTTTATACGGTATGGAATTTAAGGCAGTATGACAGATGCAGTACAAAAAAATCCGTTGTACTGAGTTCTATAGGTGTGGGACTTATTTTGTCCGGCTTTTATTACCTGATCTTTGTTATGGTCGGACAGGCTTCCTTTGTCAATTTTGATATAAGAACAATGCTGATGCATCTTGTGGGAGTATTTCCACAGGCCATTTTTGTATGCGTTATCCTCTATGTGTACAGAAACAAACTTTCCGAGAGGACAAAGGTCAGACTCGGCGTTTTAGACGATACGCTCTCAATCAAAGATGAACTCGAGAAATTCAGAGAGCATAAAAGAAAAGCGAAAATCGGTGATAAGGTTTTCGGAATACTGCTTGTTGAAGCGGTTATTTTAGGTGTTTCTGCTGCGGCATTTGCAAACAGTCTGCTCCCGGGAATGACAGGAGTAAATAATGATAAAACAGCCATCGTCGCTGCAAGTATAGTAAGTGCCGGCTCTGCGGAAAATACAGACGGCGAAGCAAGTGCCGTTGAAAGTACAGCTCGTGATGTCAGTGCCGTTACCGATGAAAATACAGAGTCTGATGAGAGTAATGGTGTTTCGGATAACAACGATGATCAGAATAAAAACGGTTTTGACCGTTTTATGGGTTATACTGGAATGGAAAACACATATGCGATCGCCAGATTGGATAAGGAGAGAGAAAGGTTTAAATTCAGCGAGCGAGGCTTGGCATTTGACTTAAAGCTCATTATGATGCTGCTTTGCGTAATACATCCTATAGTTTTTTCAGCCAATGCTTTGGCTCAAATCATGATAACCAAGCCCATTGAGGGAATGACTGATACCATGAAGGGCTTTAATGACGATCCTGACAGCAGAATAAAGGTCGGAAAAGAGCTTGCGAACCTCGGTATTCATACCGGCGATGAAATAGAAGAGCTTTACGGGGCTTTGTACAATACCGTCGGTGAGCTTAATTCCTACATCGATAAGATCAGGGAAGAACAGAAATTGCGTGAGGATTTGAGGGTTGCAAAGGCCGCAAGCGAAGCCAAATCAAACTTCCTTTCGAATGTTTCTCATGAGATCAGAACTCCTATCAATGCAGTGCTGGGTATGGATGAAATGATCCTGCGCGAATCGGAAGATAAGGAGATAAAAAAATACGCCGTTAATATCAAAAACTCCGGAAAAACACTTCTTGCGCTTATAAACGACCTGCTTGATTTTTCAAAAATCGAGGCAGGTAAGATGGAGATATTGCCCGTTGAATATGAGCTCAGTTCAGTAATAAATGACCTCATAAATATGGTTTCGTCCAAAGCTGCGGATAAGGGGCTCGAGCTTAAAATCGATGTAGATCCGACAATCCCCCACGTGCTTTTCGGAGATGAGATCAGAGTTAAGCAGTGCATACTTAATATTTTGAACAATGCCGTTAAATACACTCTTACCGGCAGTGTAACCATGCGCCTTTCATCGAGATTTGTATCGGACGATGAAATAGCACTAAAGGTAAATGTAATAGATACCGGTATCGGTATAAAAGAAGAGGATTTAAGTAAGCTATTTTCTCCCTTTGAGAGGATAGAAGAGACAAGAAATCGTACCATTGAGGGTACCGGACTGGGTATGAGCATTGTTAAACAACTTCTCGATATGATGGGCACCAGACTTGAAGTTAAGAGTGTTTACGGAGAGGGAAGTGATTTTTCGTTTGAAGTGGTTCAAAAGGTTGTCAAAAACGAACCCATCGGTGATTTCAACAAGACTTATGAAAAATCCCTCGAAAGTATGCAGGAGTACGCGGTTTCCTTTGTAGCTCCGGATGCAAAAATTTTGGTTGTAGACGATACTCCGATGAATCTTACCGTAATAAGGGGCCTGTTAAAGGAAACATTGGTTAATGTGGATACCGCAACCAGCGGAAAAGAGTGTCTTGAAAAGGTTAAATCAAACAAATATGACATTATATTTATGGATCAGCGTATGCCTGAGATGGACGGAACCGAGACGCTTGGACATTTAAAGGAAATGGGTTCGGAAAATCTCAGCATAGAATCACCGGTTATCATTCTTACCGCAAATGTTGTATCGGGAGCGAGAGAAGGTTTTATAAAGTCCGGATTTGACGATTACCTTGCTAAACCTATTGATGCCGGAAAGCTTGAAGCTATGATAGCCGGCTACCTTCCAAAGGAAAAGGTGTTAGACCCCGGTACCGTTCCCGAACTGAAAAACCTCAAGAAAAACTCCGGTGGATCCGAAGGCGGAGCATATGGAGAGCATAACAGCGCATATGGAACAGATAACTCGGCAAACGGACCGCAAATAAGCACCCAAGCCCCCTCAGACTTTGAGACATTTTACAGAAATGCCGAGAATTTAAGCTATGAGGCCGGCATAGCAGGATGCATGAACGAGGATATTTTAAAAGAGGCGGTTCATGATTTCTATGTTGCATTAAAGGAAGGTCCTGATTTAATAGAAAGCCTATGGAAGTCAGGTGACATAGAAAACTACACCATAAAGGTACATGCACTTAAATCCTCGGCAAGAATCATAGGTGCCACTATGCTTTCCGAAAAAGCGGCATTCCTTGAAAAGTGCGGAGATAATAAGGACGTTAAAAAAATTGATGAATTAACTCCTGAGCTTCTTACTTTATACAGGTCATATAAAGATGTGTTCTCGCCCTTGTATGAAAAGGAAGAAGAACAGGATTTGCCGCTGATTGATACAGGCGAGTTAAAAGGAGGCTACGAGGCATTAAAGGAAGCGGTTTCGGCCTTCGATTTTGATACTGCGGATGCCATAATCGGTATGCTTAAAGCATACAGTATCCCGGATGAGGAGAAGGACAGATTCAGCAAGCTGTGTGACTATGTTACAGCCCTTGACAGAGACAAGATATTAGAATTACTATAAATAAAACGTATCACGTGAAAGGATATGAAATGGAAAAGAAAGTAGTAGTGGCAGCAAGCGGTGGCGGTTTCATGGTTAACGCCATATTAAACGGGCTTAAGGGTGAAGGGTATGAGAGCATTCTTACCGAGGCAAAAATCAACAAGATAACCCAGATACCTTCTGATTACAAGCTGGCCGTGCTTTATCTTGATTCCGATATAGCAAAAGCGACCGACCTTTTGGTCTTTTTGAGAGATCATATCATAGAGAAGGAGGTTAAGCTTTTTCTGGTTGGTAGCCAGGAGGAGATTGACGAGACTGTAAAAGTGCTCGGAAGCGAATGTGTTACCGATGTCCTTGTAAGACCTTTAAATGTAAAGGATCTTGCCGCAAAGCTTGATAAGGCGGTGGAGAAAGGACTGATTTCGGAAGCTAAGAAAAAGATACTTATAGTTGACGACGATCCTACGATGCTTCGCATGATAAAAAGCCTTTTGTCTGAGAAGTACCACGTATTTATGGCGAATTCCGGAATGAATGCCATTACTTTCCTTGCGACCAATGATGTTGACCTTATATTGCTCGATTACGAGATGCCCGTTATTTCCGGGGCAAAGGTACTTGAGATGATACGAAGCGAGGTTAAGACCGAGCATATTCCGGTTATGTTTTTGACGGCTAAAAATGACAAGGAAAGCGTTATGAATGTAATAGCTCTAAAACCGGAAAAGTACCTGTTAAAAACAATGGCTCCCGGCGAGTGGATCAAAAATATTGATGAATTCTTTGAATCGCATTAAGTACGTTCGAAACCATAATTTCTAACCTTGACTTTACTGTTCTTTTTACCTAAAATATAGATTGGTAAAAAAGTAACAATCTATCAGTCGGAGGTTCTTGTCATTATGCAGGACAAAGGTATTTCCCAGGCCGTTATCGGTAGACTTCCCAGGTATTTACGTTATCTCGGGGATCTCAAGGAAAACGGTGTGGAGAGAGTTTCATCACAGGAATTAAGCAAACTTATGAGTGTGACGGCCTCTCAGATCAGACAGGATTTTAATAATTTCGGTGGATTCGGACAGCAGGGCTACGGTTATAATGTTGATTATCTCTATACTGAGATCAGCAAGATACTGGGACTTGACCGTCAATACAATTTTGTTATTATCGGCGCCGGAAATTTGGGACGCGCCCTTGGAAATTATCTCAATTTTGAGAGAAGAGGCTTCATATTCAAAGGAATCTTTGATAAGGATCCGGAGCTCGAGGGAAGAGAAGTCAGAGGGGTAAAGATTAAAAATATCTCTGAACTTGAAAGTTTCCTAAAAGCCAACAATATTGATATCGCAGTACTTACGATTCCCAAAACCGGTGCGGTAGGACTTGTGGATGTGCTTGTTTCAAACGGAATCAGAGCTATATGGAATTTTGCACATGTGGATTTGGACGTACCTGAGGGGGTTCAGGTTGAAAATGTTCATCTATCCGACAGCCTTATGAAGCTTTCATACAACATCAGTCGCTACGAGGGCTCAAAGAATTAGTCGTGGCATTAATAGCGATATTAATAGCCGCGGTATTTAATTTGCGGTATTAAGGGGTAGCTATGGGTAGTTTTTCGGGGAAAGATAAAGAAAATTCATTTAAGGATTCTTTGATAGGCAAGGATATTCCTGTTCTCACCCTTGACAATAAGTGGTATAAGCTTCTTGACGAGGTTGGCAAGAAAAATGTCAAAAGCCTTGAAAATGAGCTTAATGAACTTTTGAAAAGACAGGGTAAGGTCAATTCCGAGACCAAGGAGATCAAAAAGCTAAAAAAGCGCCTTATGGAGGAAATCGTTACTTTGGTTGACGAGGCTTCAAACGGGGACGATGAGGCTGAAAAAAAGATTGCCGACAACAAGCGTCTTGTCGAGGATTGTAATAAAAAGCTTGATGAGTACGGCGACGAGATCGTAGATCTTCCGAGAGAAATAAATGAAGTAAATCGTAAACTGATGCTCATAACCATGGAACATTGCTACGAGACTATGCAGGAAAATACGGATGATATTGAGGAGCTTGACGAATGGCTTACTTCAATCCGTATAGAACTCAAAAAGAATCTGATCAGGAAGCAGGAAAAAGAAGCCAAAAACCATCAGATTTATTCTTATATGCATGATATTTTCGGCCCTGAGGTTGTAGAAATTTTTGATTTGAGATATAATCCCGAGGAACATCACCCTATGACTAAGGCTGAGCTTGAGAAAAAGGAAGCGGAAAAAGCAGCCGAAAAGGAAGAAGCTAAAGAAGATACTAATGGAAAGCAGTAATAATAATATAAATTCAATAAAGAGCATTGAATTTAATGAAGATAAATACAGAAAAAAGCTTGAGGACTTATCCAGAGGATATGCAGTTATAAATCTCGACGCTGTAAAGAATAACATGGATTCAATGCATAAACATCTCGCGCCGGGCACCAAAATGCTCGGCGTTATCAAAACCAATGCATATGGCCACGGCTCGGTGCAGATAGGCAGAGTCCTTGAAAAACTTGATTATGTGGAGGGCTATGCAGTAGCTTCTGCTGAGGAAGCCATGGAGCTTAGGAATGCCGGACTTAAAAAGACAATCCTTGTTTTGGGGTATACTTTCCCGTACAGCTTTGAGGATCTCGTTAAAAATGATATAAGTCCCGCCGTATTTAGAAAAGACAGCTTAGACGGCCTTTGCGAGGCTGCAAAAAAGGTTGGAAAAAAGATAAAGGTCCATGTGAAGGTTGATACCGGCATGGGCAGGATAGGTATTTTTCCCGATGATACGGGCCTTGAATTTGTAAGAGACGTACTTTCGAGAAAAGAGCTTGAACTCACCGGTATTTTTACTCATTTTGCAAAAGCTGACGAGTTTGATAAAACAAGCGTTAATAAACAGATTTCGGTTTTTAAGGCCTTTACCGAGAGAATCGAAAAAGAGCTGGGGTACAGAGTACCGATTAGGCATTGCTCGAACAGTGCGGGTATACTTGAACTGAAGGATGCCAATATGGATATGGTACGTGCAGGTATTACTATGTACGGACTTATGCCCTCAGATGAAGTAAAGGTTGGGGATGTGGAGCTTACCGCTGTTATGTCCCTCCACAGTCATATTTCATACATTAAAACCATTCATGCGGGACAGTCTGTCAGCTATGGCGGATTATATACAGCCGATAAGGATACTCTGGTTGCAACGGTTCCGCTTGGATACGGTGACGGATATCCGAGAATGCTTACAGGCAAGGGAAGTGTGCTTATAAGAGGTAAAAGATGTCCGATTATAGGCAGGATCTGTATGGATCAGTTTATGGTGGATGTGAGTGCACTGGATAAAGTAGAATGCGGAGATAAGGTAGTTCTCCTTGGCAGAGACGGTGATGAGTGCATCACTGCCGAGGAAATAGGAGATTTATCCGGCAGATTCAATTATGAATTTGTGTGCCTTATAACGGACAGACTCCCCAGGGTATATTTGGAGAACGAAAGCGTTTTTAAGTCAAAAGTTTATAGATTAGACGTCGAATGATATGGTTAGACGTCAAATGATATACACAAATCTGATAATAAAAGCACATATTTGATATCAATTAATTATTTATTGAATATAATAAATTTGAAAAGAATACATATTTCTTTTTCATCTTCCTATATTGAGGGGTGGGGTGTATTTCGGTACTGGGCCGGGGTGCATCCCATTTCTTTTTTGAAACATTGTATAAAATGACTTTGAGATGAAAAATGTAGATATTCGGCTATCTCTGAAGCGGAATGATCCGAGAATTCAAGCATGTTTGCAGCAGCTTTAATTCTGACCCTACGGATATGTTCCCCGAGAGAAATGCCGGTATTTTTTTTGAAAAGTTTAGAAAGATAGCTTCTGTTGATATCTATAGCAAGAGCTACAGACTCTACGTTGATATCTTCTGTATAATGACTTCCGACATAGTTGATGGCCTCAACTGTTTGAAGAGAGTAGACGTTTTGCTTGGGAAGATTCGCCATATGTTTTGTGTAGTCGAGGAGCATATCGGCGTGAAGAGCTATTATATCCTCGGCTTTTTTCATTTGATCCATTTTGTAAATATACACGTCACTTAGGGTGTAGGCCACTTCGGGGTCTAAACCGTTCTTTATGCAATATCTGGTTACGAGTGCAGTGGAGATGGCCACGTGATACTTGGCATTTTGAACGAAGTCGTCGGATAGATGACCGTAGCTTCTGTTTTCATATTCGCTGATTTTTTTCGGAGAAGATACAATTTTCTTTACTTCCTCAATATTTCCCGTAGCGATAAGGTCATAGAATTGTATTTCTTTTTTGTATTGCTTGTGAGTTTCATTGCTCTCAAGCCTTTTTAAAAGCTGATCTGTAAATTCACGATTATATGCCATGATTAATACCTCCACGGAAATATGCGGTAAATAAACCTTACGCATATATATGCTGTAATTAATACATTATCAAAAATATGTGATAATTAATGATTCCCCGAATATGTAAAATATACCACTTATATGATAAAATGACAACAAATATGATATTTACCCATGTGCTTTTATATTGTAGGATATCTATTATTTTTTTCGTTATTTTGTTTTATATACGCTAAATGTATGGTATAATAACAAAAACTTTTTATTTCTGTCTAAAAGTATTATGGCTATCAATCAGTCGGAGGAGTAATACATGAAATTAAAAAGGTTTATCGCTTATGCGTCAGCTGTTTTTGGAATTGTTTTATGCGGCTGTGCAAATGATAATGGTACAATAGATACCATTACTCTTAAGGCCGGGTTTTCTACCGGTGCTTCGGATCCCAGAGTTATAGCTACAGAGATGTTTAAAGAAGAGGTAGAGAAAAATACCGATGGCAGAATAACCATCGAGATTTATCCCGACAGTGAGCTTGGTGCAGACTCTGAGTTGATTGATGGTATTGTCAACAGTACCGTCGATATTACTGCGTCCAGTGCGGGTAATTTTGCCAACTACGACCCGAATGTAGGTATTTCGGCATTTCCGTTTTTGTTTAATTCTTTTGAAGACGCATGGTTTTTTGTAGACGGAGAGGTGGAAGAGCGCGCTGAAGCAAATTTAGGAGAGTGTAATATTAAAGTTCTTGCGCATTATGATAACGGCTTCAGATGTATTACAACATCTGAAAGCTATGGCCCTATAGAGAAAGTTTCGGATATGGACGGACTTAATATTAGGGTGCCGGAAAACCAGATAGTTACGCAGACAATGCTTCTTTTGGGAGCTCAGCCCAGGACGCTTCCTTTCAACGAACTTTATGCGGCTCTTGAAAGCGGAGAATTTGAGGCACAGGAAAATCCCATTCCCGTTATTTATAACAGCAAGCTTTATGAGGTACAGAAAAACCTCGCAATTACAAATCACAGCTATGATGTTATGCTTTTTGTCATCAGAAAGGATATTTGGGACAGACTCACAAAGGAAGATAAGGCTATTATCGAAAAAGCAGCTTTAAATGCTCAGGAGAAAAATCGTGAGCTTATAAAGGAACAGACGGAAGAGTATGTATTCGAACTCAAAGAACTTGGAATGAATATTACAAATCCCAATCTCTACGAATTTCGGAAAGCTACGGCGAAGTCTGTTGAAATTTTCAGAGACACTTATGATGCAGATTTATTAAACCTGATCAGATAAGGAATTTTCCATGATTACACTGAGAGTACTTTTTATCATTAGTACTGTATTATGTCTTGCTTGTTTTGTTGTGGGAGTAAAAAACAAAAGAAGGAATTTCGGCCTTTTGCTTATGATGTTTGCGCTTATGATTGCGAATATCGCTATGGCCGTTGTAATAGGCACGAGAAATGTGGTGGTGGCCAGAAAATGTCTGACCGTCTATTATGTTTGTCATGCCTTTTTCTATTTCAGCGCAGTACTCATGGTTGTGCAAATGAGTATGGTCAAAAAACTGTATTATACAATTATTCCGACTGCTTTCGTGACGCTTTACCAGCTGTTCATCGTTATCGGAAACTATTATGGTACCGGAACTATCAGATTCTCGAGACATGTGGCTTTCGGAAGGACATGGTGGATAGCTTCAAACTCAAATCTGAATAAGCCATTTTATGGTTTCGGCGCATACAGAGGAATGTCATATCTTCTTGCACTTTTTCTGGTCATTCTGTGCATTGTTGGGGCTATAAAGAGCGCGGACCTATTCAGAAAAAGATTCTATCTTGTCGTTTTTGTAGAAGTTTCGTTTGCACTTACCCATTTCGCAATTCAGAAAAATGACTGGCCGGTATGGATGATATGCCTTTTAATGACTCCAATATGCGTGCTGTATCTTTACATCACCACATTCTATACCGTAAAAAAATTGAGAGATTCATCACTTATGCGTTTTGCGGACGAGATGAACGATGCCTTTATTTTGTATGATGAGTATGACTATCTCATTTATATGAATGAGGTTATTTCAGAGGTTTTAAATGAAGAACTCTTAAATGCGTTTAAAAATAAAAAGAATCTTGATGAGTGGGCGTCCACCACTATGACCATCGAGGGGATGGATGTTTTAGTCCTTGGTACCGAGAGCGGAGAGATTTATTACAGAGCGCGAAAAATGGAACTGATTGAGCGCGGACATTTCCTTGGAACAATTTATATTCTGCACAATACAACGGATACACTGATGAAACTCGGTGCCATGAAAGAGGCCAATATAGAACTTGAGCGCGCGGCAAGGATGAAGTCGGATTTCCTGGCAAATATGTCGCATGAAATCAGAACACCCATGAATGCGGTTATCGGTATGGCGGAGCTTTCACTTAGAGAGGAGCTCCCGCCGGATGTTGTGGATTATATTTCTCAGATTAAGACATCGGGTAAGAATCTGCTTAATATTATCAATGATATTCTGGACTTTTCAAAGATTGAAGCCGGTAAAATGGAAATTTTGCCGGACAGATACGAGCCACTATCCGAGATTAACGATATCGCAAATATCCTGGTTAACCGTATAGGAGACAAGAAAATCGAACTTTTTGTCACCAGTGACGTGAATGTCCCTCATGCACTTTTGGGCGATGCCATGCGTATCAGGCAGATTATTATAAATCTTGCAAACAATGCGATTAAGTTTACTAACGAAGGTATTGTTCATATTGAGGTTTCATGCGAGCAGATAAATGCCATGGAAGTAAATATGACTTACCATATTATCGATACGGGCATGGGAATCAAAGAAGAGGACCGTTCAAAACTCTTTAAGAGTTTTGAGCAGGTTAATGCCCAGAGAAACAGGTCTGTTGAGGGAACGGGACTCGGACTTGCCATCTCAAAGAGCCTATGCGAGGCTATGGGCGGAGAGATAGGAGTGGAAAGTGAATACGGAGTGGGCAGTGATTTCTATTTCTCGATTCCTCAAAAAATCATCGATGATACCAAGGAGCTTGTTGTAAAGGATGCAGAGAATGTAGTGGCGTATGTTTATAACGAAAATAGTGCTATGGCTGAGATGTTTATAGAAGATGCCAAAAAGCTTGGAATTTCGGGCAAATGGATAGCTTCACCGAGCGAGTATGAGCCCACCGGAAAGAAAGATTATATATTCTTTACTCTTGATAAGTACAATGCCGATATAAGGAATATTCTGGAAAATTATGAAGATTTAAACGGAATTGTTTTGGTTGACTATGATTCCGAATTTGAGAGTGATAGGCCTAATCTACGCGTAATGAGAAGGCCGGAGACTACCTTAAACTTAGTACTTATGTTAAACGGTGCGCACGCCATCCACAGGCAGCTGGACGCTTCAAAGGCCTACAATCTTGACTTTGTTGCACCCGAGGCAAAGATACTTATCGTAGACGATAACGAAATTAATATCACTATAGTCGAAGGGTTGTTGCAACCTTCGGAAATTAAGTGTTTCCATGCATTAAGCGGAAAAGAGGCTATTGAAAAGATAAGAACGGAAGATTTCGATGTGGTGCTGATGGATCACATGATGCCGGAAATGGACGGTATAGAAGCAACCAGAATAATAAGAGAGACTATTCCGAAAGCTTTTGGACTTCCTATACTTGCGCTTACCGCAAATGTTATGGAAGGCGTAAAGGATATGTTTATCCATGAGGGTATGAACGATTTCATACCTAAGCCCATAGATATCAGAGAACTCGCAAACAAGCTTAAATACTGGCTGCCAAAGGAACTTATAAAGGAGAGAACAAAGGCAGTGGAAACCGCTGTGGATTCTCCTAATAAAGAGGCACTCTCAAAGTTTCTTGACTGCGAAAAAGCGGTAAGTTCTTTAGGAAGCTATCAGATGCTTGAAAAGGTTGTAAAAGAGTATTATAAAGCCGGGGATGGTAAGCGGGCCGACCTTATTTCGTGCTTTGAAAAAGAGGATTTTGAGAACTATACGATAAAGATCCACGCTCTAAAGAGCAGCTCGAGGCAGATAGGTGCTTATGAACTCGGAGATATTTCGGAAAAGCTTGAATTTGCCGGAAAAGACGGAAATTATGATTTTATAAGAGAGAATCACTCAAAAGCAATTGAGCTTTATGATGAACTTATAAACGAGCTTTCGGATATCTTTAAGGAAAAAGAAGATTCAGCCAAAAAAGAAGATATCGAAAAAGATATGCTTGACGAAGCTTTGGATAAGCTTTATAAAGCGTGTGACGACCTCGATGTCGATACCATGGAGGAAGTAAGGGATTATCTTATAAAGTATAATCTTCCGGAAAGCCTGGAAAAGCGGATGCAGGAGCTTTCAAAAGCGGTGGATGACATTGATACCGATGCTTGTGCGGACATAATTAATGAGTACAGAAACGCCGATTGATAAGAGTATTTATCCGTATGGTTTTAAAAATATTGTAAATTCAATAAATTTCTTTGAAAAACCCCTTGCGTAAGGGGTTTTTCTATGCTAAAATTTCGAATGTTGTGATAATACACGTGAAATCTATTCGTATTAAGGTGCGGGAAACCGTGAGATACGGAGTGGGGCACTTTTTAACGCAGGGTGTCACAAAGGATTCACGGAAGCATGGAGATGCCGGGATACGGTTCTCCGGTTAACCTAAGGAGGTAAAAAATGAGCGTTATTTCTATGAAACAGTTACTTGAAGCAGGTGTTCATTTCGGACATCAGACCAGAAGATGGAACCCTAAGATGGCTCCCTATATCTTCACTGAGAGAAACGGAATCCATATCATCGACCTTCAGAAGTCCGTTGTTAAAGTTGACGAGGCTTACAAGGCAGTTGGCGAGATCGCTGCACAGGGCGGAACCATTCTTTTCGTTGGTACCAAGAAGCAGGCTCAGGACGCAGTTAAGACTGAGGCAGAGCGTTGCGGTATGTACTATGTAAATGAGAGATGGCTCGGTGGTATGCTTACCAACTTCAGAACCATTCAGTCCAGAATTGCAAGACTTCACGAGATCGAGAAGATGTCTGAGGACGGAACTTTTGATGTACTTCCCAAGAAGGAAGTTGCAGGTCTTCAGAAAGAGTGGGATAAGCTCGAGAAGAACATCGGCGGTATCAAGAATATGACCAGAATTCCCGACGCAATTTTTGTTGTAGACCCTAAGAAGGAGCACATCTGCGTTCAGGAAGCAAGAGCACTTGGAATTACCCTTATCGGTATTGGCGATACTAACTGCGATCCCGATGAGCTTGATTATATCATCCCCGGAAACGATGACGCTATCCGTGCCGTAAAGCTTATCGTAGCTAAGATGGCTGACGCTGTTATCGAAGCAAACCAGGGTGATGAGGCTTTCACTGCTGCTGATGCTAACGCAGAAGCAGGCGAAGCTACCGACATCGAGGAAGTAGCTACTGAGGAATAATCCTTCAGCCAAATAATGATTTAACATATGGGGAGCGAACAACTCCCCATTTTTTAAGAAAGATAAGGAGAATACTAAAATGGCAGATATTACCGCAGCAATGGTAAAAGAATTACGTGAAGCTACCGGTGCAGGAATGATGGAGTGCAAGAAGGCACTTACCAAGACCAACGGAAATTTTGATGAGGCAGTAGAAGAGCTCAGAAAGAGCGGCGCAGCTAAAGTAGAGAAGAAAGCAAGCAGAATCGCAGCAGAAGGTATCACAAGAGTAGCTTCTTGCGATAATACTGCAGTAGTTGCTGAAGTTAACTCCGAGACCGACTTCGTTGCTAAGAACGAAGTATTCCAGGCGTTTGTACAGGAGATCGCTGACAAGGCACTTGCTTCCGGATTAAACGGTGGCGCGAACGGCGAGGACGTACAGGCACTCCTTGACGGCGGACTTCAGGAAGTTGTTAACGAGAAGACATTACAGATCGGTGAGAAGCTTTCTTTCAGAAGATTCCAGAAGGTTTCCGGTGATGTTGTAGCAAGCTATGTTCACGGCGGCGGAAAGATCGGTGTTCTTGTTGCAGCTAACGGAACCAATTCCGATGCTACCAAGGAAGCTCTTACCAACATTGCAATGCAGATTGCTGCTATGAACCCTACCTACATCAGCAGAAACGATATCTCTGAGGCAGAGCTTGCAAAGATCAAGGAAATCACAATCGACAGTGCTCTCAACGATCCTGCATCTCTTCCTAAGCCCATACTTCAGAAGCTTATCGAGAAGGCTCTTAACGAGAAGGCATGGAGCGATGATGATGTTAAGGCTTACGAAGCTGAGAAGAACAACAAGTTCCTCTTCAACTTCCTTTCAAAGGAAGCTGCAGCTAAGCTCGCTGAGTACGCTATGGCTGAGAAGGAGACCTACGTAAACGACAAGATCTTTGCAGGACTTGTTGATGGACGTATCTCCAAGCAGCTTAAGGAGATCTGCCTCCTTGACCAGACCTATGTTAAGGCTGAGGACGGAAAGCAGAGCGTTGAAGCTTACCTTAAGAGCGTAGCAGCTGACCTCAAGATCGCTAAGTTCGTTCGTTTTGAGACCGGTGAAGGACTTGAGAAGAAGAACGAGGACTTCGCTGCAGAGGTTGCTGCTCAGCTTGGATAATTCCGATTATTACAGCTGCTGCAGAACATAAATAGATTTATCAAATACGATAAAACTATTATAGAACATTAACTATCAAAGACCACTTCTTATGAAGTGGTCTTTTTTTAATGTTTTGAAACATTTTTGTTTGCCCTTTTTGTGCGTTATGAAACATTTTGACAATTTTGCGGAAATTTGTTGGATAGTAAAAGGAAATATGAAATATATTGATGTAAATGAATATAATTACAGTATAAAAGACATACTTGCTGCGATATTATTATAAAAACAAGATTATTATCATTATTTAACATAGAAATAATTATTTGCCATGACTTGAACTAAGTTAGATAAAACATAACTTAAGATATAAGACTTAAGATATAAGACTTAAGATATAAGAACTACGATATAATACTTAAGATATAAGACTTTTGGAGGCAGTATGAAAGAATACCGGGGATTCAAATTAAATGACAGTGGATACTTTAAGAGCGGTAATGTAGATATTATGGCTTTTAATGATTTTTACCCTGCGGGACACCAATCAGGAGTAACCCTTGTTATTAATGACAAGCGTTTGGTTGCCAACGGTGATGTCAGATTTGAACAGACACCCGGACAGTGGCAGCCTCTGCCTAAACAGCTTGAGAGAAAATGCTGTAAGGATAAAAATTCTATAATTACAAAACTCAGTTATCCCGATGAGGGTGCTATGCTTAAGGGATTTAATCCCATGATATATCTCGATTTTGAATTTGAGTACGAGGTTATTGTGACAGGAACCGAGACCGGTGCAAAGGTTTTGGTGAATTTAAGCAAGCCTGTACCCGAGGAATTTTTAGGAAAGCTTTCGTTTAATCTTGAGCTTTTTCCGGGTGAAATGTTTGGTAAATCTTATATACTTGATTCAAAAACAGGTATTTTTCCAAGACAGCCCATGGGACCATCATTAAAAAAGAAAAGTAATATGCTTCATCCTATGAAAATGAAGACTGTTTGCATTTCAAGGTCCGAAAAGGGAAATTGTATTGTAAAAGACCCCCTTGCTGACGCTGATATTTTAATGGGTAACAAATTTATGTTTGGAGATGAGGATATAAATAAAACCAGAGCCTCCAAATATAATCCTATCGTGGCGGATGATATTATTTCAGAGCCTTATGCAGAGGGAAATAGAATTATCATCGGACCCGAGGATCCGGAAACCTGTTTTAGTGTAGAGGTAAAGGATTCAAAGCTTGGACTTTATGACGGCAGATTTAATCATAACAACGGCTGGTTTGTTATCAGTTGTGAAATCCCCGGCGGCAAGACCGAAAATGCCTTAGAGATTGAGATAAAAGCCAATGTAAACAAAAAGCATGTTAATCCCGCAACAATTCAGGTTTCACAGGTTGGATTCCATCCCGGTGAGACTAAAAAAGCTATAATCGAGCTTGATAAAAATGATAACAGTTTAAAAGAAATCGTACTTGAAAAGCTTACCGGAGAAGGTGCTACGCGTATAAAATCCGAAAAGCCCGCAAAATGGGGCGATTTTTTGAGATACAATTATCTTAAATTTGATTTTAGTGAGATTAAGGAAGAAGGAATTTACCGAATAACCTATGGTGATGTTATTTCAAATGTATTTCGTATAGCCGAAGATATCTACGAAAGAGGCGTATGGCAGCCTGTGCTCGAGTATTTTTTACCTGTGCAGATGTGCCATATGAGAGTCAATGAAAAATATCGTGTGTGGCACGGACTTTGTCATATGGACGACGGAAGAATGGCACCCGAGCATTATAACCATTTCGACGGTGCTATTCAAAAATGCCATACTCTTACAGGCTTTAAGAGCGGTGAGCATATCCCGGGCTTAAATCACGGCGGATGGCATGATGCAGGGGATTATGACCTTAGAATTGAGTCTCAGACTTCCGAAATATACAATCTATCTATGGCTTATGAAGAATTCAACGTATATCTCGATGAGACTACCATAGACCAGGAAAAACATATTACCGAGATACATGAACCTGACGGAAAAAATGATATTTTACAGCAGATTGAGCATGGAGTGCTGTCAGTCATTGGCGGATATAAGGCTCTCGGAAGATTGTATAAGCAGATAATTTGCAGTGATCTGCGTCAGTATGTGCTTCTTGGTGATGCCGCAAATATGACACTTGGAACCGAGGATAATCCGACAGAACGTATAGTATTTACAGAGGATAATCCTGTAAAGGAGCTTACTGCGGCGGCCCATCTTGCTGCTGCTTCAAGAGCATTAATAGATTTTAACAATGATTTATCTACCGACTGTTTGGAAGTGGCAAAGGAACTGTTTGAGATTACCGGCAATTATGAAGGCGATATGGTATCTCTCAATTATGATATAGGCGATGAGAAAAGCAGTCGTACCCTTTCTGCGAGGATTCATGCGGCTTCGGAGCTTTTGCTCTCAACGGGAGACGACAAATACAAAGAATTTATCCACAACAATATCGGCTTTATCAGAAAAAATATTCGTCAATTGGGCTGGATTATTTCGAGAAGTCTTGATATGCTTGATGCAATAGACTACGATTCGATAAAAGCCACCATGCCCGGACTTAAGGCTGATATGGATAATCTCAGCAAAGAGACTCCTTACGGAATTCCTTACAGGCCAAATATCTGGGGAGCCGGATGGGCAATACAGGGTATGGGAAGTCAGTACTATTTCCTGCACAAGGCTTTTCCGGACATATTCGGACCTGAGCTGATGTTTGATGCACTCCAGTTTATACTTGGATGCCATCCCGGCTCAAATACCGAATCCTTTGCATCGGGAGTGGGCGTAAAAAGCGCTACGACAGCATACGGAGCAAACCGTGCTGACTGGTCGTACATTCCCGGAGGCGTTATTTCCGGAACTGCGCTTATACAGCCTGATTTACCCGAACTACTTGATTTTCCTTTCCTCTGGCAGCAAAAAGAGTATGTTATAGGTGGCGGATCGACAAACTACATGATGCTTGTGCTTGCTGTTAAGCAGGTTTTATCAGAAGGGAATTTATGAGTAAAAGACGTGGAAGAGGCGTTAATGTCTTAAAAATCTTTATAGTAATAGCGGTTATTTTGATTGTTGCGTATTTGGGAATGGAGATTGCTCCCTCAATCTATGATAAATTTAAAGGTAGCGCAGCACCCGAAAAACTGGCTATGTCCGAGGAAGAGCTGTATGTCAAAGCATGTACAGCTCTTTTGAGCGGAGAAAATACCGTTAATTTGGGAATTACCACCTCCGAAATGGCTGAGAATATAGCGAGAAAAGTGTACGATACGCCTGAAATTTTCTGGCTTTCAAACAACTATACCGTGACCGTTGTGGGAGTAAACAGCATTCTTACCTTTTACAACGAATACGAAGATGTGGATGTTAAGAGGCAGGAGGTAAAAAACGCAGCGCAGGAAATATTAGACGGATTGCCTGAGGGCGGGAGCGATTATGAAAAGCTTTTATATATTCATGATACTTTATGTGACAGATTAGAATATTTTGATGATGATTCGGTTTCGTGCCACAATGTTTATGGTGCTTTAGTTAACGGTAAATGCGTGTGTGAAGGATATGCAAAATCTTTTGCGTATCTGTTAAATACGCTGTCCTATGAAAACTATCTTTTTTCCGGAGATGCCAAAAGCAGTGATATGAGTGGACCGCATGAATGGAACGGTGTGGTGGTTGGCGGAGACTGCTATTATTTTGACCTGACCTGGGACGACAGTGAAGAGTTTGAGACCGGATATGATTATTTTGGAGTTACGAGCGCGGAGATTCAAAAGAATCACTTTTTTGATACCGATTATCCGGTTGTGTACTCGAATGCGACAGGCCTGAACTATCATTATGCAAACGATCTGGTGATTGGAGAGTATTCGGATGAAGCTTTGCGGGGGATGATTGAAAAAAGTTCCGATACGATATATTTAAAATGCTCATCAATTGTCGCTTATGAAAAGCTTACATCATCCGTATCAAATCCCATGAAGTTTATGGAAGTTTTGTCTTCGGCAAAGCCCGATAACGGCTATAAAGGGTATATGTATGTCGAAAACGATGACCTTATGACGGTTACGATAGTTCTCACAAATGATTTATAATTAGTTGCCACGCACTCGTGACTTTAGTCGTGTGAGGCTTCACATCTTAGATTAAATACAAAAGTTAATCTTAGATTTAATGCAAAAAGTTAAATAATATACACATGACAAAAGCTGCCCGGACCTAGTCCTGAGCAGCTTTTGCCATCATCTTCACTATATTTGGGGGGAGGGATAAAATCAAATAAATTGATTTACATGCATGTATAACCGCCGTCTACAGGGAGAATAACTCCGTTAACGTATGAGCTGGCGGGAGAGGAAAGGAATACAGCGGCTGTATCAAGCTCGCCTTCTTTTCCGTAACGCTCCAAAGGAATCATGGTCTTTGCATTCTGCTGGAAGAAATCAGAATCAAGAGTTTCCTGTGTAAGAGGGGTGTAGAAGTAACCGGGGCAAATTGCGTTTACGGTAATGCCCTTGCTTCCCCACTCAGAAGCCAATGCTCTGGTAAGGTTTACAACACCGCCTTTAGCAGCGTGATAAGGAGCAGAACCTGCAATCTTGTTACCAACAAGTCCGTACATAGAAGCAATGTTGATAACTCTGCCGTACTTAGCAGGAATCATAGCCTTCTTTGCGATAGCTCTTGCCATCTTGAAGGTACCGAAAAGGTCGATGTTCATCTCGTTATTAAACATTTCATCGGGAACATCCTCTGCAGGAGTAACTCCGCCTGTACCGGCGTTGTTGATGAGGATGTCGATGCGATCGAATTTCTCAAGGATAGTATCAACAGCAGCGTTAACTCTGTCTGTATCAGTAATATCACAAGCAACACCGATTGCTTTTACACCATAAGTTTTTTCAATATCTGCAGCAACCTCGTCAATAAGATTCTGACGACGGGCGAGTGCTACAATGTTTGCTCCCTGGCTGGCAAGGGCTTTAGCCATCTGTACACCGAGTCCTGTGGAACATCCGGTTACAACGGCTACCTGGCCGGAAAGATCAAAATAATTCTTCATTGTGGAAACCTCCTTCATAGGTTTTGGATAATAGACTAACCTAACTTTTATTTAAGCTTTCGATTAATCTTTTCTGATTGATGAACTCACTATATCAATTAAAGAAAAATATTGCAAGTGTAAACGCTTACATTTTATAAAATTTATATATTTTTTACAAAAAACGCAATCTTTTTGTGGTAAAAAAGACCGTAAGCAAAGTAAGTGAGTTTTCACTGAGAGTTATGAAAAATGATTTTTCCAAACGTCGGAAATGGCCGACCCCAAGCATATGAAATAACCGGCTTAATACGTCTTAATTGTTTGGCTCAAAACATATGAAAATAATATACTTATAGACTAAATTGTGTTATAATAATTCATATTTTTTTGAAAGGAGTTTTTTATATGGCTCAGACAAATAATGAGACTTACGAGATTAACAAAGGACTTGCAAAACTTTCAATTCCCAGGATATCAAATAAGGTTGCTATTATAGAGCAGACGATTTTGGTTTCTATCATTGCGGTTGCTTATCTTGTAGAGTTTTTTAAGCACAATAGGACTTTTCCCTATATAATGGCTACGATTATTATTTGTTACATACCTGTTTTTTTGGCCATTGTCTTTTACAAAAAAAATCCCGATGCGGTAAATGCGATAATGAGGACCATAGGAATAGGATTTACGGCTCTTTATGCATTCGTTCTGTTTTCCGCGGCAAACGATCACGTATATGTTTATGTTATGCCCATGTTTATCATCCTGCTTCTCTTTAATCAGATGAGATTTACGATGATAATCGGTATCGGCGCATTTATACTAAATGTGATTTCTGTACTTATAAATATAATTGCAAACCACAGGACCAGCGCTTCCGATATCACTTCGTATGAGATACAGGTGCTTCTTGTGCTTGTATGTGCGATATTCTTTATCATGCTCAGTAAAAATACAAATAAGATTGCTGAAATACGTGCAGCGAGACTTTCCATAGAGACCGATAAAGCCAATGATATGGTCGAAAAGGTTTTGGGCGTTTCAAAGGGCATGACAGAAAATATCATAACCGTAGATAACAAGATTGCCGAGCTTAAGGAGTCAATGGTTCATACTCTTGATTCAATGAGCGAGGTTAACAGCGGAACCAATGAATCTGCCGAGGCTATACAGCGTCAGCTTGTAAAGACTGAGGAGATTCAGGAATATATTACTTCGGTTCAAAATGCAACAGTCGTTATCGGTGACAGCATGGAGAGCACCATGAACGCCATCGAGGAGGGCGACGAACAGGTTGATGCGTTAAATAAACTTACTGCTGAGTCTGAAAAGGCCGGAGAGGATGTTGCCGAGGCGCTTTCATCCTTCAGTGAGATTGCAGGGCAGATGAACTCCATCACCGATCTTATTAAAAGCGTTGCATCTCAGACAAGCCTTCTTGCGCTTAATGCTTCGATTGAGGCTGCCAGAGCGGGAGAGGCAGGAAGAGGCTTCGCGGTTGTTGCTTCCGAGATTTCAAATCTTGCAGGTCAGACCACGAAGGCTACCGGCGATATCACGGAACTTATCGACAGGATAAACAGTCAGCTTGACGGAATGATAGCAAGCATTGACGGACTATTAGAGGGCAATAAGCAGCAGACTGCTGCGGCTGAAAAAACTGCCGGAAGCTTTGAAGATATCGCTCAAAACATCGACCAGATCCGCCATGAATCCGATGAACTTAATAAGATCGTAAAACACCTTGCCGATTCAAATAAGGAAATCATCGATTCCATTCAGACGATTTCAGCCATTACCGAAGAGGTAAGCGCTCATTCCAATGAGACTTACGGAGCGAGTGAGGATAACCAAAGGACTATTGACGAGATTACAGGTATTGTCGATGAACTCAGTAATGATGCCGATAAACTTAAATCGACCATGTAGCGGCAAAAACGTTTAACGTTAATCGGTATAATCGGAATAATATGCTAAATCCGATCAGACTACGCTAAGCTTTTATAAATATAACGTAATATAACGATTAGTTTTACTGATCGATAACTAAGAAAATTTTATATGGGAGATATATGAAAAAATGAAACACACTGACATTAAAGAAGTATTTGACATGCCTAAGTACGGCGAAAAAGTAACTGTATGCGGATGGGTCCGCACATCAAGAGATTCCAAAAACGTTGCTTTCGTTGAGCTTAATGACGGTACTTCTCTTAAGCACATGCAAATCGTTCTTGACAAGGAAAGCGGAAAAAGCTTTCCAGATGATGTACTTAAGCTTGGTACATCACTTAAGGTTTTAGGTACTGTTGTGGAAGGCAGAAACAGTGTTCCCGAGATAAACGCAGAGGAGATAGAGGTTCTCGGAGCTTGCCCCGCAGATTATCCTCTCCAGAAAAAGCGTCATACACTTGAGTTTTTACGTACCATGCCCCATCTTCGCGGCAGAACAAACACCTTTAATGCGGTTCTCAGAGTACGCTCGGTACTTGCTGCATCATTACATGAGTTTTTCCAGAGCCATAACTTTGTATATGTAAACACTCCTCTTATCACCGGCAGCGACTGCGAGGGTGCCGGAGAAATGTTCCAGGTTACAACCATCGGTTACAGTAATGAATACAAAAACGAAGACGATTACTACGCAAATGATTTCTTCGGACGCAGAGCGGGACTTTCCGTTTCAGGACAGCTCGAAGGTGAGATGGCTGCTATGGCAATGGGCAAGATTTATACATTCGGCCCTTCATTCCGCGCTGAGAATTCAAACACTCCCAAGCATCTTGCAGAGTTCTGGCATGTTGAGCCCGAAGTGGCTTTTGCTGAGCTCCCCGATGTTATCGAGCTTGCAGAAGAAATGCTCAAATTCGTAATAGGAAAGGTACTTGATACATGCCCCAAGGAGATGGAGTTTTTTGACCAGCACTTTGAGGAAGGACTTATCGACAGACTCAAGGACCTTATTTCACACGATTTCGCAACCGTTACCTACACCGAAGCTATTAAGCTTTTAAAGGAGTCCGGTGAGAAGTTTGTATATCCCGTAGAGTGGGGAGTGGATCTTCAGACCGAGCACGAGAGATATATCGCTGAGAAGGTATTTAAGCGTGCGGTATTTGTTACCGATTATCCCAAGGAGATCAAGTCCTTCTATATGAAGCAGAATCCTGACGGAAAGACCGTTGCGGCTGTTGACCTTCTTGTTCCCGGAGTAGGTGAGATCATCGGCGGAAGTGAGAGAGAGGCAAATTACGACAAGCTTATCGCTGCTATGAACGAGAGAAAGATGAACCTTGACCTTTACACCGATTATACCGATCTTAGAAAGTTCGGTTCAGTTCCTCACGGCGGATTCGGCCTTGGATTTGAGAGACTTATCATGTATGTTACCGGCGTTCAGAATATCAGAGACGTAATCCTCTTCCCCAGAACAGTCGGAAATATAAGATAAATTATACATCGGGAGGAACAAAAAATGTCCGAAAATATCTACATTCCCGAGGGATACAAATCAGTACTCTCACTTAGGGAAACACAGCATGCCATTAAATACATAAAGGATACTTTCCAGCAGACCCTTTCTTTTGCAGTCACCCTGGACCGTGTTACCGCACCTCTTATTGTGCGCTCCGGTAGCGGTATCAACGATGATTTAAACGGCGTTGAGAGAAAGGTAAACTTTGATATGCTTGCCGAGGGCGGAGAAGCCGAGGTTGTTCAGTCTCTTGCAAAATGGAAGAGAATGGCACTTTACCGCTACGGTTACAGAGAGGGCGAAGGTATCTATACAGATATGAACGCCATCAGACGTGATGACAAAATGGACAATGTTCACTCAATCTTTGTAGATCAGTGGGATTGGGAAAAAGTCATTACAAAGGAACAGAGAAATACTGAGTTTTTAAAGGAAACCGTTAAGTCTATCGTCAAAGCTATATGCTTTACAAAAAGACAGGTTACTTTGAGATATCCCGAGCTTAATAATGCTATATGTGAGGACGTATTTTTTATCACTACCCAGGAGCTTGAGGATATGTATCCCGGAAAGAGTGCAAAAGAGCGTGAGAGACTTATCACAAAGGAGCACAAGACCGTATTCCTTATGCAGATCGGTAAGATGCTCAAATCCGGCGAGCCTCATGACGGCAGAGCTCCCGACTATGATGACTGGGATTTAAACGGAGATATTCTCTTTTGGGATGATGTAATCGATGATGCTTTGGAGATTTCTTCTATGGGTATCAGAGTTGATGCAGCTTCCCTTGCCAGCCAGCTCAAAGCCGCAGGCGCAGAGGACAGGATGCAGTATAAGTATCATAAAATGATCGCTGACGGAACTCTTCCTTTAACCATTGGTGGTGGTATCGGACAGTCGAGACTTTGCATGTTCTTGCTTGAAAAGGCACATATCTGTGAGGTACAGGCATCTGTATGGCCCCAGGAAATGGTCGATATCTGTGAAAAGAACGGAATGCATTTATTATGATAAAAAATCTTATATTTGATATAGACGGTACTTTGTGGAATTCTACCGAGATAGTGGCTGCCGGATGGCAAAAAGCGGTAGATGAAACCGGATATTCAAAATGTAAAATTACAGGAAAGAAGCTAAAAAAAGAATTTGGTCTGCCAATGAATGTCATTGCAGACCATGTTTTTAGTGACCTAAATGACGAGGCAAAAAAAGCCGAGCTTTTGGAACTTTGCTGCAAATATGAGCATGAGCTTTTGGAGAGCAATACAAAAGATATCTCATTTCCGGGTATCGTAGATGAAATAAAAAAGCTTTCCGAAAACTACAATCTCTATATTGTCAGCAATTGCCAAAAGGGATATATCGAGCTGGTGATGAAAAGGCTTGGTATTGAAAGCTATATTAAAGGGCACCTTTGCTTCGGAGATACCGGGCTAACCAAAGGTGAGACCATGAAAAAGCTCATGGAGGCGAATTCACTTATAGACAGTGAGACCGTATACGTGGGCGATACCGCTACGGACAAAGAGGCGACTAATTTTGCCGGCGCTACATTTTTGTATGCGGGTTACGGCTTCGGAGATTTAAAGAAAGAGCCTTATGAAGCTAAAAAACCTGCAGACATTTCAAAGGTTTTAGAAAAAATGAACCGAGAGCCTGCTCCTAAATCGTCCGTAAAAACTAAGATTTTGACCGTAAGCACCATTGTGCTTGGAGCGCTCCTGGTGATTTGCCTTGGACTAGGCTTTGGGTATTATTGGTATTCCAATAAAATCCATAATGAAAAGTTAGCTGAAATGAAGGCCGATTATCTTCTTCTTGAGGAGGAGTACCAGACTTTAGGCTATAAAAATGACTCTTTAAGCGCAGAGCTTGAAAGCGCAAATGCAGACATCGAAAATCTTAACAAAGATAACGAAGAGCTCCATAAGGATTTGGATATTCAAGCCTCAAATCTTGAAAAATGCGAGGAAGAATTAGACGAATACAATAAGGAAATCGCCGAGCGCATAAAGGCTGAGGAAGATAGAATTGCAGCCCTATCCGATGAGGAAAAGGAAGCGGAGTCCGATGTCAAAGAATATAACGAAATGGTGATGGAGCTGCGCGCTACGGATGAGACGTACGCAGAGCTATACACTGACGTTGTAAAATATCTTGTAAAAGATAAGCTATCCGATAAAGAGCGCAAGGACCTCATAAAGAAGTACGAAAAGATGCTTTCAATCCAGGCTGAGTACAAAAAGGCCAAGGA
>JAIKXH010000006.1 GCA_024684215.1 Lachnospiraceae bacterium | reverse complement strand
AAGATAAAAGACCTCGACTGCGTATCCATCGGCCCGGATATGAAAGATATTCATACCACCGAAGAAAAACTTTACATCTCTTCATCAAGACGCGTTTACGAGTTTGTGCGCGCCCTTATAGAGAGCAAGTAATTTCGTTTTTGTAAGTCCAAAATCAAAAAGGCATGCGAAAAATCGCATGCCTTTTTTTGTGGCGTCGCACGTTAGCTCTCTGCGCCCCACAAATACAACATTCGCTTGATTGTGGCGTCGCCGACCAGTCCAATCGACGCCACATTTTACACTTTCCTCTCCCTGTGGCGTCGCACGTTAGCTCTCTGCACCCCACAAATGCAACATTCGCTTGATTGTGGCGTCCCCAACCAGTCCAATCGACGCCACATTTTACACTTTCCTCTCTCTGTGGCGTCGCACGTCAGCTCTCTGCACCCCACAAATGCAACATTCGCTTGATTGTGGCGTCGCCGACCAGTCCAATCGACGCCACATTTTGCACTTTCCTCTCTCTGTGGCGTCCCCGGAATGAACCAACGACATAAGCGACTCAAAAAAAGTCCCCCGCTGTAATACCTACCCGGAAAACCGGATAAATATTATGCGGGGGACGTTTTTTATTACTATACCTACAAAGGAGGTTTTATGAAGTTTTCCTAAACGATCTTAAGCAATCTTCCAGGATGTGGCTTCCTTACGTTCTGCAACAAAAGACTTATAGATACCCTCCTGTGTGATAAGCTCTTCGTGAGTTCCCTGCTGAACGATCTTTCCATCATCGATGACAAAGATACAATCGGCATTTCTTACAGTCTTAAGTCTGTGAGCAATCATAATAATGGTCTTATCTTTAGTGAGGGCATCTATTGCCTCTGAGAGCTGCGCTTCATTTTCGGGATCTACGTTCGCTGTTGCCTCATCAAGGATGATTATGGGTGAATCCTTCATAATGGCACGAGCTATAGATATGCGCTGCTTCTCACCGCCGGAAAGCGATGCTCCGCCTTCACCTATAACAGTTTCATAACCGTCGGGTAACTGCATGATAAAGTCATGGCATTTTGCTTTCTTGGCCGCTTCCATTACCATTTCCATAGAAGCTTCGGGATTTCCGAATCTAATATTGTTTGCAATGGTATCTTTAAAGAGATAAACTCTCTGGAATACAAAACTGAAATTCTTCATCAAACTGTCGAAGCTGTAGTCCTTGACATTTTTTCCGCCAAGAAGTACCTCTCCCTCCTGTACATCCCAGAATCTTGCCATGAGATTACAAAGAGTAGACTTTCCTCCACCTGACGGTCCGACTATAGCTGCGGTAGAGCCCTGAGGAATCTTAAGAGATACGTCGTTAATAATCTTTTTACTCTCATAGGAGAATCCGATATTCTTAAGCTCAATATCGAGATTTTCGGGAGTCATATCACTTCCGTCAATATCCATGGGAGGAAGTGCAAGTATTTTTGCAGCTTCACTTACCGCCACATCTATATTTCTGAAAAGTGCCGAGAAGCTTCCCATGGCATCTAAGCTGTCATATATCATAAACGATGCCACCATCATAACTATGCAAAATACTAAAGGCATAGTTCCGTCAAAGTAAAACTTGATGGACGAAAGGCACATTACAACACCGGTAAGCTTTGTGGTGACGGTTTCAAGTGTCATAAAAGGAACCACCGTCAATTCGATATTAGTATCACCGTCTCTTTTATCGATTATGGCCTTTTCAAGCTTTTTCGCGGTTTTATCGGTCAGGTTATAATTCTTTACCTCCGCAATTCCCTGTACGTACTGAATAACCTGAGAAACCAACTGTTCGTCAGCAAAATACTTCTTGGGAGCAACGCTTTTTGCGGCGTGCTGCATAAGCGCATTGAAAAGCACGAAAAACGCAAGTCCTATTACAAGAATGATTCCTATACGATAATCAAAAACAAATACCATGATAGCTATAATTGCTGTGGTAAGCATTCCCTGTGTTGATATCATGACAACTCTTGTTGCCACATCTCCAAGCTGCTCCATTGTATTTGTAGTGACATTGGTTATTCTTCCGAGACTGTTTTTATTAAAAAATCCCATCGGTAAATATCTCAAATGTTCCGCTATCTCTATTCTCTTGTTACAGCAGCTGTGATATCCTCCCTCACACTGAAGCATTGTAGTTTTTAGGCTTATTAAGCATTGTCCTATGATTGAAAGTGCCATTATTCCAAGCGCAAGCCATACATTAGTCATGCTCATGGGACCCTTTAAAAATTCCGGAATAGGCAGATTGGTTTCTCCTATTATTCCCTGAGCGATTACAAATATAGCGGGGATCCTAAATGCGGCAAATATCGCTTTTACTACACCCAGCACAATCGCAGTATAAAACTTTTTCCTGTCTTCCTCGTTACAAAAATCGAAGAATTTCTTTAAAGTGTTAAACATTTATGCACCCTCCTTTACAGCCATATGAGCATCCCACATGTCTTTATACATAGGCGACTTTGAAAGAAGCTCTTCCTGAGTTCCGTAGCAATCGATCTTTCCTTTGTTGACCAGGAAAATGCAGTCTGCCGAAGCTATTGTTGAAAGTCTGTGGGCTATTACTATAAGTGTTTTTCCTGCGATCAGTTTGGCAACGCTTCTCTGAATGATTGCCTCGTTTTCGGGATCCGTATACGCTGTGGCCTCATCAAGAATGATAAGAGGTGCATCCTTTAGCATAGCCCTGGCTATTGATATCCTCTGTCTTTCCCCTCCCGATAAGTGTGAACCCGCACCACCGGCCACGGTATCATATCCGTTTTCAAGCTGCATTATAAACTCGTGACAGCCGCACATTTTCGCAGCGTTTATAACCTGCTCATCGGTTGCCTTAGGGTTACCCATTCTTATGTTTTCCATAACGCTCACATCAAACAGATAGTTGTCCTGAGAAACATATGCGATTCTTTTATTGTATTCCTCAAGCGGAATATCCTTTATATTTACACCGCCGAAGGTAACGCTTCCTTCGTCAACATCCCAGAATGAAGCAATAAGCTTTGCAATGGTGGATTTACCGGAACCCGAAGGTCCGACAAGAGCATTGACAGTGCCCTCTTTTATAGTGATATCCACTCCATGGAGGACCTCCTCATCCTTATAGCCGAAATGAACACCGTTTAATCGAACCTCAGATTCCTTAGGCTCTGCTGTCAAAGTAGCAGGTCTTACAAGCTCAGGCTTTTCAAGGATACTTGCCACCTCCCCGAAAATGCTTTGCATCTTTTTCATATCATCCATATAACCGCTGGCAATAATTATGGGAGCAACAAGGCCGATTGCCAAAATAATCAGAACCAAAAGATCGCTTCCGGAAATCTTACCTGTCATATAAAAATACCCGCTGAAAGGAAGAAGTGTGAGAAGCTGTGCAGGCATCAGCACGAGAGCTGCATTCTGGTAAAAATTACATCTTCTCATCCACTCTATAAAACAGTCGGCACCTTCTTTGGCTGCGATAACAAATCTCTCATAGGAGGTTTTTGATTTGCCGAACGCCTTGATAACCTCAATACCGTTTATATACTCAACTGCCGTATCGTTGAGTGCCTTTGTCTTTACGATCGTATTGTTGAAGCTCTCGGTAGAGCCTCTCATCATAAGCGCAAAGAATATCATTCCTACAGGTACGGGAATAAGTGCTATCAAAGTAAGCTGCCAGTTTATTGTCAGCATATAAATAAAAATGATAACCGGTATAAGCAGATTTGACGTTACCTCGGGGATCATATGTGCGAGGGTGGTCTCACAAGAATCTACTCTCTCTATAATGATATTTTTATAGCTTCCGGAAGACTCTGAAAGCACATCTCCAAGGGGCATCTTTGCAAGTTTT
>JAIKXH010000163.1 GCA_024684215.1 Lachnospiraceae bacterium | reverse complement strand
GCGGTAACACGGGTTCAATTCCCGTCGGAGTCACTTCTCCCAGGGAAAGGAAAGCATTAATCCGGGTTCGACTCGCGAACGCTTCGCTTGTCGCTCGTATCGGCGCAAAGTACGCGCCTCAATTCCCGTCGGAGTCACTTCTCCGAGGGAAGAGGAATCAATTTAATATGGTGCCATAGCCAAGTGGTAAGGCGTGGGACTGCAACTCCCTGATCGGCGGTTCAAATCCGTCTGGCACCTCTAAATGAAAATCCCTTAAACAGTTATGTTTGAGGGATTTTTGTGAATTTGTTTTTTTAGGGATAATAAATATGAAAACAAGGGTTGGCCTGGTACTGGCCGGAGGAATGGCTAAGGGCGCATACGAAGTTGGCGCACTAAAGGCAATTACAAATTTTATTGCAAAGGAAGCCATAACTCAGATGAGAGGTATTAACCTCAGGATTTAACCGTGTTTCTCAAAAGCTTCTTCGAAAGTGTGTTGTTTAAGTCTCTAAGAGCCTATTAACGCTCTGCAAGATGGAGGGAAGAGATATGTTTTATCAGATTGGAGAGACATTACAGGAAATAACTCTTGATGAACTTCTTGAAACAAGGGCAAAGTATGTTGCTGTACTTACGTCAAAGCAGTGGCGCGAGATGCGTGACGTCTTCGATATGGGTATTGAGCTTGAGATTGAGCCCGATCTGGTAGATATATTTACAACAAAGGCTGAGGTCAATTATGACTCTTTAACCGGAAGCTTTTCTATTCCCAATCGTGGTGATTTCTCAAAAGAAGACGCGAAATTCTCATTTGCCCTTGATGAAAAGGGAATCGTATTTATTGATGATGCTGACAATGCCACCCAGATAATAGAGAGTATTATTAAGACGAAAAAGTGGCGTGTTCCCAGTCTTGAGCGATTTATCTACGACTTTCTTGATATGATCGTAAAGGATGACCTTAGGATCATGGAGAGATACGAGAGAGAGCTTGATCTTATCGAAAACGAGATCGAGCATGATAAAAACGAGGATAAAGGATCCGAGCGGGTTAACGACATCAGAAGCGATATACGTGATCTGATGACGCATTACAATCAGCTTATAGACCTAGGGGAAGAGTTCGAAGAGAATGAGAACAATTTCTTTTCTCAAAAGAATCTCAGATATTTCAGGCTGTTCATCAGCAGAGTGGAGAGATTCAACGACAGAGCTGCATCACTTCGCGACTATACGGTACAGATACGAGATCTCTACAAATCGCATCTGGACATCAAGCAAAACAGGATTATGACAGTCCTGACGGTTATTACTTCCATATTCATGCCCCTTACTCTTATTGCGGGATGGTACGGCATGAACTTTAAGTATATGCCTGAGCTTGACTGGAAATGGAGCTATCCGGTAGTTGCCGGAGTATGTCTGCTTATCGTGATAATCGCACTTATCTTTTTTAAGAAGAAAAAGTGGCTCTAATTTGGAAAAGGTTTTATAAAAAAGTCTTTAATTAGTGTCAAAAACCTTGAAATATCAATATTTTGTGCTTGCTTTTAGGCACTTAGTATGATATCATAACTATTCGTGATATATTTTCCTTGCTCGTATTAGGTACGGGCCAGAGACCAAAAGGAGGTAACAGATGAACAAGTATGAATTAGCCGTTGTTGTCAGCGCTAACCTCGAAGACGAAGAGAGAAATGCTACCGTTGATAAGGTAAAAGCTCTTGTTGAGAGATTTAAGGGCAACATCACAGAGGTGGATGAATGGGGCAAGAAGAAGCTTGCTTATGAAATCCAGAAGATGAAAGAAGCATACTATTACTTCATTCGTTTCGAGGCTGATGTAGACGCACCCGCAGAGATCGAAAGCAGAATTCGTATCATGGATGGCGTCCTCAGATTCTTAGTCGTTAGACAGGACGAAGCTTAAGAAAGAGAGTAAAGTATGAACAAAGTAATTCTTATGGGTAGACTTACCCGCGATCCGGAGGTTAGAGTATCTACCGGAGAGAGACAGACTACTATTGGAAGATTTTCGATTGCAGTAGACCGTAGATTCAAGAGAGATGGACAGCCTGATGCTGATTTCTTTAATTGCACTACATTTGGTAAGCAGGCAGAATTTGTTGAGAGATATCTTCATAAAGGAACCAAAGTTGTCGTTGTAGGCAGCGTTCAGAATGATAATTATACCAACAAGGACGGTCAGCAGGTATATAGCGTGCAGATTATGGTCGATGAGATTGAATTTGCAGAGAGTAAGAACTCTTCTGAGAGTGCAGGAAATACATTCCAGCCTACTCAGCCTTCTGCCGGAAATGCTAATGATTTTATGAACATTCCGGATGGAGTAGTCGAAGATTTACCGTTCAACTAAGAGTTAGTTAATTTTCAGGAGGTTTAATTATGGCATTCACAAAGACCGAGCGTCCCGATGGCCCCGCTAAGAGAAAAGGCGGAATCCGTAGACGTAAGAAGGTTTGCATTTTCTGTGGTAAAGACAACGTTATCGATTATAAGGACGCAGCAAAGCTTAAGAAGTTTGTTTCCGAGAGAGGAAAGATTCTTCCCCGTCGTATTACCGGTAACTGCGCTAAGCACCAGAGAGAGCTTACCGTAGCAATCAAGAGAGCTCGTCAGCTCGCTATCATGCCTTACGTTCAGGATTAATCCTACGGGCATTTAATTAGTAATTTAGGACATCTTCCATTTGGAAGATGTCCTTTTTTAGTAAATGGACTTATAGATAGTTTTGTGGTAAAATAAAGCTTGATTTCGCCTAATATATTATGCGACTTTGGATGGAAGATAAGGTGTGTTTGTTTTGTCATAAAAGGAACTATTATGAAGACAAAAATGAGAATAAAAGGACGTCTTCGCACGTACCTCAGATTTACAATTTATCTTGGAATTTTGTTGCTTGTAATTGACATAGCTGCATTTACAATCAACAGAACAGCCGGCTGGCTTTTAGCTGTATTTACTATAGTTTATTTGGCAATCACGCTTATTCTGTATTTCTACAATAAGCCGTTAATCATGAATGAATTGGTTAGCTTTGCCACGGAGTATGGCCAGATTCAAAGGAAACTTCTTAGGGAATTAAACCTGCCCTATGCGCTATTGGATGAGGACGGTAAGGTAATGTGGACCAACCGTGCCTTTGAGCATACAGTGCATCAAACAAAAGGTTTTTCTAAAAATATCTCTACCCTATTTCCTATCATCACACCTGACAGGCTTCCTAATGGCGAGGGCCTTGATGAAACAGAGTGCAGTATTGAATATGAGGGAAGAGATTATACAGCCAAATTCAGACGCATTCCTTTGAGCGAAATGGCTGAGCACAGTGACATAATTGATGCCAAAGGTTATAACGGATATCTGATTGCTTGTTTTCTGTTTGATGAAACCGCTCTTCATATAGCATTGCAGGAGCTGGATGATCAGAGCCTTTGTGTAGGTATGATTTACCTCGATAACTATGATGAAGCTCTTGAAAGCGTTGAGGAAGTTCGTCAATCCTTGCTTGTTGCGCTTATCGATCGTAAGGTCAATAAGTACGTATCAAGTATAGACGGAATATGCCGTAAAATGGAAAAGGATAAGTTCCTTGTTATCCTTAGAAAAAAAGCCGTTACGCAACTTCAGGAGTCTCATTTCGAGCTTTTGGAAGATATTAAGACTGTAAATATCGGAAATGAGATGGCCGTTACAATCAGTATCGGTCTTGGCGTGGACGGACTTACATACGCACAAAACTACGAGTTTTCGCGTAATGCTATCGATCTTGCGCTCGGCAGAGGCGGAGATCAGGCCGTAATTAAGACACCTGAGGCAGTTACTTATTACGGTGGTAAGAGCCAGCAGATTGAGAAGAATACAAGAGTTAAAGCCAGAGTCAAGGCTCATGCATTAAGGGAGATTATGACCGCTAAGGATACAGTACTTGTTATGGGTCACTCCAGACCGGATGCGGACAGCTTTGGAGCTGCGGTCGGAATTTACTGTATGGCCAGGGTACTTGAGAGAAAAGCTCATATTGTTTTGGACGGCATAACATCGGATATAGCACCTTTGGTAGATTGCTTTAAGAATGTTTCCGGAAATGAAGACGCTATTATAAGCCGTCAACATGCAATGGAACTCGCCGGAAATAATACGGTTTTGGTTGTTGTAGATGTAAATAAACCTTCACTTACCGAATGCCCGGATCTGTTGCATGAAGTAAAGTCAGTAGTGGTTCTTGACCATCACCGAGCAGGTAATGAAGTTATAGAGAATGCTACACTATCTTATGTAGAGCCATATGCTTCATCTGCTTGTGAGATGATTTCAGAGATTCTTCAGTATGTACAGGATAATATAAAGATTCACATAGAAGAAGCCGACTGCATGTACTCCGGAATTATGGTAGATACCAATAATTTCCTTACAAAGACGGGTGTGCGTACATTTGAAGCTGCTGCTTTCCTTAGAAGGTGTGGAGCAGATGTCACGCGTGTCAGAAAAATGTTCAGAGCCGATGCCGATGAATACAAGGCTAAAGCTGATGCAGTCAGTCAGGCAGAGATTTACAGAGAATCATATGCCATATCGGTATGTACCGCAGATGACGTACCCAGCCCTACAGTTATAGGAGCGCAGGCTGCCAATGAACTTCTTAACATCAGAGGTATTAGAGCAAGCTTTGTGCTTACAAATTATCAGGGCAAAATATATGTCAGCGCTCGTTCTATCGACGAAGTCAATGTCCAGCTTATTATGGAGCGTATGGGTGGCGGCGGACATATGAACGTAGCTGCGTGCCAGATAGAAGGAATAGGAATTGACGAAGCTATCGGAGAATTGAAGAGAACCATCGATGAGATGATAGAAAGTAATGAATTGTAGGAAGTAATGAATCGTTGTAAGTAATGAATTGTAGGAAGGGAGATTCTTTCTAATATGAAAATTATATTATTACAGGATGAAAAGAAGCTCGGGAAAAAAGGGGAGATTATTGAAGCCAGTGATGGCTATGCAAGAAATTATATTTTGCCCAAGAAAATCGGAGTTGAAGCTACCGCAGCAAATATAAACGATCTCAAACTTAAGAAAGCCAATGACGCTAAAGTTGCACAGGAGCAGCTCGATGAAGCCAAGGCATTGGCAGAGGATCTTGATAAAAAATCCGTTACATTAAAAATAAAAGCCGGAACAGGCGGAAGAGCTTTCGGAGCTGTTACCAGTAAGGAAATTGCTGCAGCAGCAAAAGAACAGCTTGGTATAGAGATCGACAAAAAGAAGATTATTCTTGCTGAGTCTTTAAAGAATTTTGGTTCTTATGATGTATCTATAAAGCTTCATCCCCAGGTTACGGGAAAGCTTAATGTAAAGGTTGTAGAAGAGTAAAAAACAGGAGGCCCAAATGGCCGGGGAAGAAAAGACATTTAAAAGAATACTTCCGCACAGTGAAGAAGCGGAGATGTCCGTTATCGGATCTATGCTTATAGACAATCAGGCTGTTAATCTTGCGGCAGAGATCATAACCGGGGATGATTTTTATAATCGTAACTACGGACTTTATTTTTCTATAATGGTAGATCTGAATGAAGCCGGGGTCCCTATCGATCCTGTAGTTGTCCAGGAAAAGCTTAAAGAAAAAAACGTTCCTCCGGAGTATTGCAGTGTTCAGTTTATACAGACAATAATAAATGCTGTGCCTACTTCGGCTAATATTAAAACATACGCAGATATCGTAGCCGAAAAATCTACTTTAAGAAAAATAATAAGAGCTAATGAGGAAATCGCAAGCAGGTGCTATCAGGATGAAGAAGATTTGGAAATTATTCTGAATGACACAGAGAAGACAGTTTTTGATCTGGTTCAAAACAGAAATGTTTCTGATGTAGTTCCTATAAAAAAGGTTGTTGCAAACGCATTAAATAAAATTGAAACGGCATATTATAACAAGGGTGTTGTAACGGGTGTTGCAACCGGATTTATCGACCTCGATTATAAAACTGCGGGAATGCAGCCTTCGGACCTCGTGCTTATTGCAGCGAGACCTTCAATGGGTAAAACCGCATTCGTCCTTAATATAGCTCAGCACATGGCAATCAAGAATAATAAACATGTTGCCATATTCAGTCTGGAAATGAGTAAGGAGCAGCTTATAAACCGTATGTTTAGTTTACAGTCTGCGGTAGATGCGCAAAAGCTCCGTACCGGAAGGCTTTCACTGGATGATTGGAACAGACTTACCGACAGTGCAAATGAAATCGGAAAGAGCAATCTTATTATTGATGATACGCCTTCCATTTCAATCGCTCAGCTTCGTTCAAAGTGCAGAAAATTCAAGATGACGCAAGGACTTGACTGTATTATCATCGACTATTTGCAGCTTATGAGCGGTAGCGGTAAATTTGCTGACTCGAAAAACCAGGAGATTTCAGAGATTTCCAGGTCATTAAAGGCGGTAGCCAGAGAGTTGCAGGTTCCTGTTATAGCGTTGTCACAGCTTTCTCGTGCTGTTGAAAAAAGAGACGACAAACGTCCTATGCTGTCAGACCTTCGTGAATCCGGAGCAATCGAGCAGGATGCCGATGTTGTAATGTTTATTTACCGAGAGTTCTATTACACAAAGGATACCAGTAAGGAGAACATCGCGGAGATAATCATTGCAAAACAAAGAAACGGCCCGGTAGGCACCGTGGAACTGGCCTGGATTCCAGAACTTACAAGATTTGCAAATCTTGAGCACAAAAAGAAGGATGATGAGTAATATTTTAACCATTCCTTTGCTTCAAAAAAGTTAGTATTTTATAAGGGCTCAGGATTCTTTTTAAAAATGATAAAAAAATACGTGACAATATAATTTTTTAGTGTTATTATGAAACAGTCGCATGCGCAGTGCTTGAAAATGCATGCGAAAAATATAGGACACAGTCCGGAAAGGAGAAGCCATGAGCACAGTTGTAATCAGACTAAATCATAATATTGATTTAACTTCCTTGGGTAAGGCTAATAGAAGTCTATGCAACTATGTGTGCGTATGACTTTTCATATTCGGTTTATAGTTTTATTGTTATTACAAACCGTCTGCCTTGCTTAAGGTAGGCGGTTTTTTGTTTTGTATTGAGGGATAATTATGGAAAAGAGATTTGAGAATAGAAGTAGTTTATTATTATTTTTCCTAAAGGGAAGTAAGAGATTTTTTATCGCATGCATGATTTTTGGAGGATTGGTGGCGGTACTTGACCTTATCAATCCCAGGATTATAGCATATACGGTGGATGCGGTAATCGGTGAAGAAGAAAGCAATATACCTGCTTTCTTGGAAAAAATTGTATCCGGCCTTGGGGGAGATGCGTTTTTCAAAACACACCTTCATATAATAGCCCTGCTTATTTTAGGCGTAGCCGGTTTAGCAGTTGTATGCAGATATTTTTTCAGAATGTTTAATGCCAGAGGCGGTGAAAAGCTTGTGTGTAATATGAGAGATACTCTCTATAATCACATTATTCACCTTCCGGTAAAATGGCATAATGAAAATCAGACCGGTGATATAATTCAGCGTTGTACTTCTGATGTAGACACTGTAAGAAGGTTTTTATCAGATCAGCTTACCAATCTTGTCAGGGTTGTGATATTAATTGTGATGTCTATTATTTTCATGCTTAATATCAATGTAAAGCTTGCAATGATCGCAATCTCGCTGGTGCCTGTTATTATAGGCTATTCGCTTATATTCCATCAGAAGATCGGATCTTCCTTTGAAAAGGTTGATGACATGGAAGGTAAGCTTTCTGCCATGGTGCAGGAGAACCTGAGCGGAGTACGTGTTGTACGTGCATTCGGAAGAGAGAGCTATGAGCGTGAACGCTTTGGAAAAGCTAATGAGAAATACTGCGGAATGTGGATCAGACTTATGCAGTTGCTTTCATTTTTCTGGGCTTCGGGCGATTTGGTAAGCGGAACACAGGTAATTCTTGTAGTTGCGTTCGGAGCTGCTTTTTGTGTTAACGGACAACTAACCACCGGTGAACTCATTGCCTTCATTTCATACAACGCTATGCTCACATGGCCTGTAAGATCACTGGGAAGAGTTATATCCGAGATGAGTAAAGCCGGCATATCTATAGACAGAATCAGATACATAATGAACTCCGAGGAGGAGAAAGATACTGAAAATGCAGGGGAAACCGACATGAAAGGTGATATCTGCTTTAACAATGTATCATTTTCCTATCCTCTTAAGGACGAGAATAAATATACAAAAGTACTTGATGATGTGTCATTTAAAATCTCGGCAGGTACTACAGTTGGTATCCTTGGAGGAACAGGATCAGGAAAATCCACTCTAATTCAGCTCCTTGACAGACTTCTTGAGCTTGACGAGGAGAGTGAGGGCGCCGGAAGGATAACCATCGGTGAAAAGGATATAAGAGATATAAAAAGAGAATACCTTAGAAAAAATATAGGTATCGTATTGCAGGAGCCGTATCTTTTCTCCGGAACGCTTGCTGAAAATATAGCAATTACAGCCGATGGAATAGATATGGATAAAGTAAGATCGGCATCAAAAGTTGCTGCGCTTGATGAAGCAATAGAGAAGTTTACAAAGGGATATGAGACATACGTGGGAGAAAGAGGAGTGACTCTTTCAGGAGGACAAAAGCAGCGTACGGCTATAGCTCAGATGCTGCTTAGGAAGCCGCCAATCATGGTCTTTGATGACTCTTTGTCGGCAGTCGATGCTGAAACTGATGTAAAGATTCGTACTGCGCTTAAAGAAAGATCTAAAGATACAACCACGATTCTTATAGCACACAGAATTTCTACACTTATGCATGCGGATAATATAATTGTGCTGGATCACGGAAAAATTGTGCAGCAAGGAACTCATGACGAGCTTGTAAAACAGGAAGGACTGTATAAAAAGATATACGAGCTTCAGCAGCCGGCATAATTTATTTACTTTGTGTAGTACAATACAGATTTAAAAGGGGAGTTTTGATGGAAGAACAGACTAAGAAAGAGGAAAAGGTAAAATTACCGTTTTTTGGTATACCGGCGATAATGCCTTTTCTCAAAAAATATAGAACTAGAATAATAGTAATGATTTTGCTGGGCGTTCTCAGCAGCGGAATTGATTCTGTATTTCCTTTGTTTAATAAATATGTTATCAATGTTAATGTCGCTCAAAAAACGCTCGCTACTTTGGGCTATGTGATAGCACTTTATATGCTGCTTTTGATTTCAAAGGTAGTAATTGACTATATCACAACATTTTTGTGCAGCAGATTGGAACTGTGGGTCAACAGGGACATGAGAAATGCCTCATTCAATCATCTGCAGACACTTTCGTTTTCATATTTTAACCAGAATAATGTCGGCTATATTCATGCCAGAGTTATGAGCGATTCCGGTAAGATCGGAGAGCTGGTCAGCTGGTTTATGATGGAATTTGTATGGAGCTTTTCATACATTATCGGAGTTATAGTGGTTATGTTTATAACCAATGTAAAACTGGCACTCCTTGTAGTTGCACTTATTCCTGTAGCTGTAGCGGTAATAATTTTATTTGAGAAAAAGCTTACTGTTTTAAACAGAAAAGTAAGGGAATTGAACTCAAAGATTACCGGTGATTTTAACGAGGGTATCACAGGCGTCAGACAGATAAAGACTCTTGCGGCAGAAGATAAAATGAATACCGATTTCAAAAAAGACACAGATGTCATGAGAAGGGCATCAGTGAGAACAGCACATCACTCTGCCATGTTTTCTTCTATAGTTACGCTGATCGGATCACTTATTCTTTCTCTCGTACTTTGGCGCGGCGGTTATATGACTGTTGACGGTGTAATGCTTGTAGGAACTCTATCCGTGTTCATGAGCTATGCGCTTGGAATAATGGATCCTATTCAGACCATCATCTCGGATTTTGCAGCGCTTGTACAGGTTCAGGTAAATATTGAGCGTGTACATAAGCTTTTATCTACCGAATCCGATGTGGCTGATACACAGGAAGTTGTGGAAAAATACGGAGATACCTTCAATCCTAAAAAGGAAAACTGGGAAGACTTAAACGGTGATATTGAGTTTAAGGATGTATCTTTTAAATATCCCGACGGAGACGAGATGGTGCTCGAGCACTTTAATCTCAAGGTACCACAGGGCTCAAGCGTTGCAATAGTCGGAGAAACCGGCGCGGGTAAATCAACTCTTGTCAATCTTGTTTGCAGATTCTTTGAGCCAACAATGGGACAGGTACTTATTGACGGCAGGGATGCCCGTGAAAGATCTCAATTGTGGCTGCACAGCCATATAGGCTATGTTCTCCAGACGCCACATCTATTTACCGGAACCGTCAAAGAAAATTTATGCTACGGAAAAACAGATGCTACCGATGAAGAAATCTGGAGAGCTCTTGAACTTGTTTCTGCGGATGAAATAGTAAAACGTATGGATAAAGGACTTGATTCTGAAGTCGGAGAGGGCGGAGGAATGCTGTCTACAGGAGAGAGACAGCTTATCTCTTTTGCCAGAGCAATCTTGGCAGATCCGAGAATCTTGGTACTTGACGAGGCAACAAGCTCTGTTGATACTGTAACCGAGAGAACCATACAGAATGCAATCGGAACCGTTACGGCAGGTCGTACAAGCTTTGTAATAGCACATAGATTATCAACCATAACAGATTCCGATGTTATACTTGCGGTTAGAGACGGAAAGATAGTTGAGCAGGGAACACACAGAGAACTTATGGATAAGAGAGGATATTATCATTCTCTTGTTATGCAGCAATATGACCATCTCGAGGACGGAGTGCTCGCATAATGTGACTCATAGTTTACGGATCCGGTGATCTCTCTTCTTTGTTGAGGTTTTTTACTCTTCTTCGTTGAGCCTTTTCATTCTTCTTCGTTGAACTTTTTTAGGGCGTCAGTCATGGCTTTTGCCTCTCCGCGTGAGAGAATAATGGAGATTACAGCTGTGACAATATATACACCTGCAACACTTAAGGCCATTCCCAGGGCGCCCTTTAAAGTAAGAGAAAACCAATCGAAGAGATTGCCGAGAACCATTATTATTGCGCACAGAACCAAATAGTGCCCGATAACTATGAATACTCTAAGTACCGGTTTTATGGGCTTTTTGGGGTTTAAAGAAAAAAAGGCTGTGGTCACAGCTGCTGTGGCAAAGCTTGCCGCAAATATTTGAGGAATGATCATTGTTGAAATTGAATCATATCTAAATGTATTGATTCCGACAATAAGAAGTATTCCTGTATTTATGATCAGAAACCACTTTAAAAAATTTGTGATGATAGTTTTCATGGTAAAATTTATCCTCCGTACTATTTCCCGATACCAAGCTTTTTCTTTAAGGCGGGAACATAGCTCCTTGATATTATGATGTTTTCGCCATTTTTAAGGCTGGCGATAAAGCGCCCGTTAAATTCGGGGCTTAAGTGGTCAATTGCTTTTATATTAACTATTGCATTTTTGGAAATTCTCAAAAATGAAGATTCAGAAAGAAGCTCTTCAATTTCGAAGAGCTTTTTCTTTGTCTCGTAGCAATTGTCCTTGGTATAAGCAAAGACGTGGTCGTCGGCAGCATCAAAATAAAGAATTTCTTTGATCTGGATCATTCTTATGCTTTCGTTTGCATAGACGGCCATACTGTCTTTATTTACGCCTTCCTTGAGATGACGAATGGTCTTTAAAACGTCATCGTCAAGTTCTGCCATTCTAATGATTATTTCGTCTTCCTGCCCTGGTAAGGGCGTTTCTATAGTAATCTTCATTATATTATCTATCTTTCTTTTTGCTGAGTGTAATATGCAAAGTGGAAAGCAGGATAAATAAAACTCCTACAAACAATAGTATACATATTTTTACAGTCTCAGACAATTGATTTGTACCTACAAAAAGGTCCATTCCCATAGCGCGATCTACTTCCTGCCTAATGATATCCGGAGTGCCTTCAAAAAGGTCTGCCTCTAACGGCATAAGCATAAATTTCCTAAAAAGTGAAGTTCCATATATAAAAGGAAAACACATAACAAATTTTTGCATCGCCGCACTCATAGAACCAAAGGGGAAATATATTCCACCAAGGAAGCCGGAAAGAGTGCCAAGGAGAATTCCGATACCACTCCAAGCGCTCTGGCTTTTAACTATGGAAGCGAGGAGAAACATGATCGTAGAGTAAACCATATTGTTTATAAGTATTAACAGAACTAACCAAAGGTGAGTTGTCAAAGGAAGCATTTGCATTCCTCTTATAACTCCTATAATCTCCATTATTGCAAAAGTAACCAGGCTCATAATCACACCGGTAAGCCATGATGAAAATACAAAGCCAAGAACAAATACAGATCTTTTGACAGGCATAACAAGCATTGAGTTAAGCCTGCCCGTGGACCTGTCTTTAATCATATTCGAGAAAAAAGCATGGGTAACGGTTGAGGCATTAATCGTTAAAATGCCTGCGCAAACCCAGAGAAAACTAAAATGGTTAATATATTCAAGGTCTTTTGCATTTCCCCTGCCGGGAACCATGCTTATAGCGGAGGTGAGTTCGGAACTGTTGACATCTCCGAGAAAAAATACCATAAGTAGTATAATGATTATCATAGATAGAAGTGAAAAAAACACGGCAGAGAAATCTCTGAAATATAAACCTGTATTTCTTTTGTTAATCGCCCAAAAGCTTCTCATAATTTACGCCCTCCCTATATTTTTAGTTACATTTAAGAAAACATCATCCATTTTACCCTGGACTATCTCAAAGCCATCTATAATGCCTTTTAAACTAAGAGCAATGCCTGCGGCATTAAAGGAATTTTCTGAATAGATATAGCCGCCGTAGGATGTGGGGATCAGAGTTTCCGGGCTTATAACGGACTGTATCTTTTCAAGTTTTGGTTCATCAAAGTAAAGCCTGAGGCTGTCTTTTGCAAACTTTTCTTTTAGTTCAAAGGGAGTTCCTTCTGCGAGTTTTTTACCTTTGTCAATTATGATGATATTGTCTGCAGACTGGGCTTCCTCCATATAATGAGTAGTTAAAAATACAGTCATATCCATACTCTGCCTTAATAGATCAACAGCTTCCCATACATCTACTCGCGTTGCCGGATCAAGACCGGTTGTTGGCTCGTCAAGAAAAAGAATACTAGGTGAGTGCATGAGAGCAAGTGCAATTTCACAGCGCCTTTTTTGTCCGCCGGAGAGAACCTTGTATCTCTTGTCGATGATATCGGAAAGCTTTAGCAGGTCAGTAAGCTCATATAACCTCTGGTTAACTTCCTTTTCGCTTAAGCCAAGCATTTTAGACCGTAAAGTCAGGTTTTCTCTTACGGTGTAGAGATCGTCGAGAACATTATATTGATATACAACACCGATAGACTTTCTGATCTCCATATCTTCCTTACCTAACTTATGACCGCATATATAAGCATCACCCCCGTCGGGAGTAAGGAGAGTTGAAAGCATTCCGACTGTAGTTGATTTACCGGCACCGTTTACACCGAGAAAGCCAATAAAGGAACCTTGCTTTATCTTAAAACTGAGGTTATCGACAGCAAAAAATTTTCCGTATTTTTTTGTCAGGTTACTGATTTCTATTGAATTCATATACGTTCCCCTTTCGTTTGTTATGAATGGATAATACAATCTAAAAGGGATTGTGAAAATATTTTGCAAGGTAAGTTGCATTTTTGACGGGGTAAGTTGCAAATATGCATGAAAACAGAGCTTAATTATAGAAAGATAGAAGATTTTGCATAAAATATGTCGTAACTAATAAAACGTAAACAATAAACAGGAAATAATAAATTAGAAATTATAGGAAACAATAAATAATAAAAAAGAAATAATAAACCGCTTCAACATGTCAATAATGTCGAAGCGGTTTGACTGTTTTATGCAAAGCTTGTTTATAAATGTAAAAGAGCTCTGCTTTTAAGTGTTTTGTTGATTAATCGGTTTGAATTATCCCTGGGTAATGGTTCCTACAGGGCATCCACCTGCGCAGCTTCCGCAGTCGATGCACTTATCGGGATCAATCTCAAACTTTCCGTCGCCCATGCTGATAGCGCCAACGGGGCAGTTAGCCTCACAAGCTCCACATGCAACACAAGCATCTCCAATAACATATGCCATAATAGTTTCCTCCTGTAAAATCAAATTATAAGGTTCTAATTTGTTTTATTTATATAGTGTAAACAAATTTTATGATGTAATAATAGCTTAATAGTCTGATAATATCAAGGAAAAACGATAAAAAGTCTCAACTAATCTTAGTTAGTTGTATGCTTAATGATAAAATGTCTGAATATTTTCAACATTCTTGATAAGCGACTTTCAATATCTTTTGTTATGGCAAATCCGTGGTAAGGTTTTAACCGACATAGGTATGGTGGATTAATTATTATTTTCACTTATTTCTTTACGTCTTGCCCTAATTCCGTCGAGGATTTTTTCCTTCTTTTCTATAAGGATGTTTTTATCCATGGGAGGTACTCCGTGAAGAGGATACTCGATTCCGAGCTTTTCGTACTTGCTTTCGCCCATAGTATGGTAGGGAAGGGCGTCAAGGGCTTTTAGATTGTGGAACTGGCCGATGAAATATCCAAGGTCATAGAGGTATTTGTCGTCGTCTGTAATACCGGGAACCACAACGTGCCTTATCCACATGTCAACATTCTTTTCATCCAGGTAAGCACAGAATTTAAGAATGTTTTCATTTGGCTGCTTGCAAAGCTCGAAGTGATGCTCCGGATCGATATGTTTAATATCGAGCATAACGAGATCAACAAGAGGCATGAGTTTATCGAACTTTTCCATCATGGCGGCGTTGTCGGGGTTAAAAGCGATGCCTGATGTGTCCAGGCATGTGTGAATACCCTGCTCTTTACATTTTCCATATAATTCGATAAGGAAATCAATCTGCATAAGAGGCTCACCGCCGGTAACTGTAAGTCCGCCTCCGTTGCGATAAAAAGGCTCATTTCGATGGTATTGTTCCAAAATGTAATCGGTGGTCATCATCTGGCCGCCGGTCATAGCCCAGGTGTCAGGGTTATGGCAATATTTACATCTCATAGGGCATCCCTGAACAAATACGACAAATCTGGTTCCGGGACCATCAACTGTTCCAAAGCTTTCAAGTGAATGTATTCTTCCGTCCATAGTTATCTCCTTACAATCGATAGATTGTGATTAAAGTAGTTAAAGACGCTACCTTAACGCGATGTGTTTTCTTCATAAACTAGATATAGTTTATCATATTGGCCATAAAAATGAAATCACTGCAATGGGTTAGATTTGATATACAAGGGCCTTTTAAAGAGTTATGAATCCTAATTAGAGGATCAAATTAAGATCACATGACAGGGTAGGAGATTAATCTCCTGAAACTGTAATAATACCGTAATGCCTGTTAAAAGCAGCATCGAAGACATGCTCATGTACTCCGGGTGATATGTAGCCGTCCCAGCTTGCATGAAGGTGCCCACAAAGGACTTCAACAAATGGAGAGTCATCAGCATACAGCAAGTCTAAAAGCTTTGCAGTGGCATCGCCTTCTGCGGTTCCATTCGGAAAATATCCGTAACCTTGATAATTACCCCATATAAGCGCTCTATCCTGGTAAATGGAGCGTGAGAGCTCTGCAAGGCTATCGTCATCTATAGGTGCAATAGGAACATGAGTGAGCAAGATAAGAGGTTTGCCAATCTGCACGGCTTCGTCTATTCTTTCCATACCGGAGACTGAAAGCAGTGAAGTGGAATTGTTCCATCCTACTACTATAAAATCGTCGAACTCTTTTACATAAACATCCTCTACGGGGCATATGGACTCTTGATATCCAGCGGTTATATCATATGTGAGTTCGGGTTTTAAATAAGTGCTGGTTAAGTCGTGATCTGCTCTAATATACATATAAGGTATGGTTAGTTTATCCATTTCAGATTTCAGAGCTGCTATATTGCTCTGGGATGGAAAATCAACCATATCAGCTCCGAAAAGCAGATAGTCGGCGCCTGATTTGTTCAGTGTATCAACCCATCCGGACCACTGCTCTTTTGCGCTGACACCTTCATAAGAGGACCAGCCGATTCTTCCGTTAATATTGTCTATTTCCTCGTCACGTATCTCATCATTGATCGTTATTAAATGAAGGTCTGAAAGATATATAAGTTTAACTTCATCAGCCATTCCGGGAATAGTGATATGAACTTCCTCCTCATAGATGGGTAGACTGTTCTTAAAAAGAGAACAGCCGGTAACAGCAAAAGAAAGGGAGAATATTGTAAGGAAGGAGAATAACTTGATGAAATTGATTAAATATTTTGTTTGGAATTTGCTCATATTTTTATCCGATCAATATATATTTTATTTCGTTTAGAAACTAATATATTCATTTGCACGCTAATTTTACTTGAAGTAAAGCCACGCAAAATAAAAGTAACTGTGACTATTATACACCACAAAAGAAAAAAGGTCTGCCGCAAATGCGACAGACCTTTGATTTAATTGCTTTAACCTTACAAACTATTAGATAGCCTCGTGGAAGGTTCTGGAGATAACGTCAGCCTGCTGTTCGGGAGTAAGCTTAATGAAGTTAACTGCATAGCCTGATACACGAATTGTAAGCTGAGGATAGTTCTCGGGATGCTGCTGAGCATCAAGAAGAGTATCTCTGTTAAGTACATTTACATTGAGGTGATGTCCACCCTTGGTAGCATAACCATCAAGAAGGTTTACAAGGTTGTTAACCTGTGCACTATTTGCCTGTGCCATATTTTTGTCCTCCTAATTTGAGATTTTCGATTAGATTTATTTCTAATCGAATGAGTGTTATTTGAAATCATCGAGACCGTCCTGGAGAGTAGGAACACTGCATGCAAGAGGTGTTCTCGAGCAATCGGTGCAGCCCATTGTCTGGACATCGCATTTCTCATCGGTCTCTTCGTCGATAAGTACATTTACATGTCCGATACCATTAGTCATGCCGGAATCCAGCATTTTTATGAGATCGTCAATCTTTTCCTTCTCGTCCATATTCAGTCCTCCTGTGATGCTGCTGCGTAGCACGCAGTAGGCGTCGCATTTATTTGTTGAGATCTAATTCGATGTCGCCGGCGAATACCTTATCCTCTTTACCAAGAGCTCCGGGGATGATGGTGAAGGTATTTGAGATACCATCCTGTGCATCATTGAAAGGAAGCTTTGATACAGATGAAAGGGATGCAACTGCACCATGAGTATCACGGCCGTGCATAGGGTTAGCACCGGGTGCGAAAGGCTGTCCCTTCTTACGTCCGTCAGGAGTATTACCGGTAGCCTTACCATAAGTAACGTTAGAAGTAATGGTAAGAATAGAGGTTGTAGGAACACCGTTTCTGTAGGTGTGATGACGTCTAACAGCAGTCATGAACTTGTGAACGATATCCTGTGCGATGTCGTCTACGCGGTCATCGTCGTTACCATACTTAGGGAAGTCACCAGTGGTCTTGAAGTCAACGATGATTCCGTCCTCGTCACGAACAACTTCAACCTTAGCGTACTTGATAGCTGAAAGTGAGTCAGCAACGATTGAAAGACCTGCAACACCTGTTGCGAAGTATCTCTTAACGTCTCTGTCATGAAGAGCCATCTCTGCTCTCTCATAGCAGTACTTATCATGCATGTAGTGGATGATGTTAAGAGTATTAACGTAAACGTCAGCCTGCCACTCCATCATATCCATGAACTTGTCCATAACATCGTTGTACTCAAGAACGTCGCCGGTTACAGGACGATACTTAGGTCCAACCTGCTTCTTGGTAACTTCGTCGATACCACCGTTAAGAGCGTAAAGTAAGCACTTAGCAAGGTTAGCACGTGCTCCGAAGAACTGCATTTCCTTACCGATTCTCATTGAAGATACGCAGCAAGCGATTCCGTAGTCATCACCGTGAACAACTCTCATAAGGTCGTCGTTCTCATACTGGATTGAAGATGTGGTGATAGAAATCTTAGCACAATACTTCTTCCATCCCTCAGGAAGTCTGGTTGACCAGAGAACGGTGAGGTTAGGCTCAGGTGATGAACCAAGGTTCTCAAGAGTGTGGAGATAACGGAAAGAGGTCTTGGTAACCATGTGTCTTCCGTCAACACCAACACCGCCGAGTGACTCGGTAACCCATACGGGGTCGCCGGCGAAAATCTGGTTGTACTCGGGAGTACGAGCGAACTTAACGCAGCGTAACTTCATGATGAAGTGATCAACGAACTCCTGGATCTGCTCCTCGGTGAAGGTTCCGTTCTTGAGGTCACGCTGTGCGTAGCAATCGATAAAGGTTGAAGTACGTCCGAGGCTCATTGCGGCACCGTTCTGCTCCTTTACTGAGCAAAGGTATCCGAAGTAGGTCCACTGGATAGCTTCCTGTACGTTAGCAGCGGGCTTTGAAATATCACAGCCGTATGATGCTGCCATTTCCTTCATCATCTTGAGCGCGAGCATCTGCTCGGAAATCTCTTCACGAAGACGGATTACATCATCAGTCATAACACGTCCGGTAGAATCCTTCTGTGCCTGCTTATCTTCGATAAGTCTGTCGATACCGTAGAGTGCAACACGACGATAGTCGCCGATGATACGTCCA
>JAIKXH010000160.1 GCA_024684215.1 Lachnospiraceae bacterium | reverse complement strand
TGCAGATAATGTTCATGCGGATATGGTCGGACAAAACATTATAATCCATTATGACGCGCATAACCGTCCTTACATGGTAGATATCACCGATCCTAATCACACAACCATTAATGATCATGAGCATACCATCTATGAGGAACTATTTTCCGATAGTCTACGCAAACAGCATGCTCGCAATGAAGCTGCAAGACACCCGGAGCGGAACAAAACTGTCGATGATATGCTAAACAACAAGAATACCTGCCCCGAAGAGACCATTTTTCAGATTGGATCCAAAGAGGATGGATATCCGCCAGTTGAAACATTAATAGCGATATTTGAGGATTACCAAAAGGAGCTGATAGACAGATTCGGAGAAAATCTCCACTTTCTCGATGCTTCACTACATATGGATGAGGCTGTACCGCACCTTCACATCAGAAAAGTATGGACTTATATGGGAAAGGACGGATTGGATATTTCTCAAAACAAAGCCCTTGAAAAGATGGGTTTTAAATGTCCACATCCGGAAAAACCTTTGAGCAAGTGGAATAATGCAAAGATAACCTATTCAGAATGGGAACGTGATATGAAACTCCATATATGTATGGAGCACGGCTTAGATGTAATGGATATACCTAAGTCCCCCGGTAAGTCCTCTCTGGAAAAAGAGGAGGCTATCGCCATCAGATTACAGGAAAAGATATCTGCGCTCAAAAACGATCTTGTGTCTGAGGAAGAAAAAAACAAGGTTATCACCGACACCAACATATTCGGAAGACCCAAAACAATATCCGTTACCCCGGATATGTATCGTAGGTGGCAAGCTTCTGCGGAATCCAAAGAAAGCAATGAGCGGATGATCAAATACTTTAAAGAACAGCAGGATCTTTTAGATAAGCGCGAAAAAGAGCTGAATAAAATGGCCTGTAAAATCGAAGAAAAGGAGCTCACACTCAATTACACTATCAGGAATCGGGTTGAAGAGGAAATCGCAAATCGCTACCCTTCTGCTCTTAAGCAGATGCAGTACGATCTACAGATTCAGCAAAAGCATCTTTCCAGAAAAGAAACTGAGTTATCTGATAAAAGTCAAGAATTACATTCTTTTGCTGAAATGCTTAAAGGTAAGGAAGGAAGGTTACTTAAAAAATCTGCGGAGCTGGATGAACGAGAGAAAAGCATAAATACGGAAGTAAAGAAGTCGGTAGCTACTATTATCACAAATGCATTCCGAGAGTTCTTCAACAGTATCAAAGATGCATTTATGCGACATTTCAAGGGTAAACACCAAGAGGATGTTTTATCTGTGGTCAGAGAGATCCCTATAGACCGTGATATTTCAGAAAGGCTTTTCAAATATGGCTTCAGTAGCACATATGGATTAACTGTAGGCAATGTACTTGATCAAGCTATGGATGCGGACATAAGGGACGCTATATATGAAACCGGAGTGAGCTACAGAAGCATCAGATCTTCAGATGTTGAAGCTGTAAAGAAAGCATTGGATTCCGGTGGTTCCATTGATGATGTGATCGAGAGCATTTCTAGTGAGATGGCAAACCGAATTACACCAAAAAGCCGTTAAAATAGGGCTGGCGTCATTATGGCGTCAGCCCTTTTATAATGTGACGTCGTTTTGACGTCTAGTCAGCATAAAGTCACATCATAGTATTGATTTCTTAGCGATCATTATAAGACTTTTTTTGCTCTCTATATCCTTCAATATTTGCGAGTTTAAAACACTCAATGTATGGATTGAATTCTCAAGTATTTTCCTTACATTCTGTGGACTTAGAAAAACTTCTGTTTTATCAGAATTTATTATTGTTTCACGCAATTCCTGCAATTTCTCTGATTCTACTTTGGTATTATACTTATACTTCTTTTCAAAATACTTATCCGGATTAAATGGTAAGACCTTGCTAAACTGCGCTTGAATTATCATCATATTAATGTTAGAAGCATCCGCGGCAAAATCATAAACGTAATTATATCTATCCTCTAAAGAGTTATTCTTACAGTACTGCGGGTATGACCTCTCTTCACGAAAGTATTCCAATATTTTATTATGAATCGAATCCAACCACTTAATTTTTTCCTCAAGATTATATATCCATGTATTCTTAATCCCCGTGACAATAAGTAAAACAATTCCAGAAATAATACCGGTTGCTACTCCCATAAAAGTGGATGATAAAAAAGGTTTGCATACATAAAACAATCTTGATAGACAGATAAGTAAAATAGCTAATGCAATGGCTATATATGTAACAATCGCATTGGGCAAAATAAGGAATCTGCACTGAGATAGAAACTTTTTGATTTTCCTCATTCTCTACATCTCCTTATTAGCTGTTATTTCTTGATACCTCTTTAACAAGGCAGCAACACAATCTGCCTCTGATGTGTCTCTTACCGAAAACCCGTATGCCTGCATCACGGCTCTATCATTAGATGCATGGGCTTTTTGAAGTTCAGGTGGCATTATGATTGGATCGTATAAGTCTGCCAAACTACTATCAGGAAAAAGTGCTCGGGCATCTAATATGCCTTTGGCTGTTTGCTCAATTTTTGCCTTTTGTTCATCAGTCGGTGTAGGCCATGGAAATGTATTATATACTATGTCTTTTGAGTATCTATAATCGCTCTTTAACCTACCAGCCAATAAACGCATCCATGCATTATGTACATTGGACATCAATACACCAAAATCATACAAATTTGCATCAGGAATCAGAAAGACTAGGTTACTCGCTATTACATCCTTAGTTTGGAATCCCATAGGAATATATCTTCTTTTTCCAGAAGATGTTTCCGGTACCATAATGTAATCGGAATCGGGTTGAGCTATCTGACAAAAGAGAGTCGGTGTTGCAGCAAATTTTCTTGTCCCTGCTGCCTTGCTCGATGCCCTAAATTCTTTAATCTGCTCAATTCGTTTTTTTACGGTAGGGCACCTTTGTATATCTGACGGTTCAGCTCCTACGAGCCATAAACAATATCTTTCTTTGTTGTTAAGAAATTCAGCAGCACCTATATACGGTTTAATCCATTTTTCTGCTATGGGTTCATTTTTAATTAACTCCGCTCGTTCTTCTGCTGAAAGAATAAAACCTCCACCATCGCGTGGCATACTGCCAAACCGCATTGCGGGTACACTACAAATAGGTGTACTTCTCGTATCTACAAAGAAATCATCTCCTTCTAAGAGATATGCATTAATATTATTACACTCTCGGACAAGACCATCCTCACTATAAATACGCTTTCTTCCATTTGAAAAATCCCCTGTCTGGAATCCGATAATTACGCAATGAACCTTGGCCTTTGCATTTGCTTCGCTATCCCATATAAACGAAGTGTAGGCAAATATAATTGAATAGTGATAATTCTCATACAAGTATTTCCAGAAATTTAAAACAGATTCACCTTGGGAAATGCTATTCGTTGATACAAAAGCAGCTTTAATAGTTGTTTCATCCATGTAATCTAGTGCTTTTTTGTACCAGCAGCAGACATAATCAAATTCTCCCGCTCCGTTTACATCTGTAAATAATTTCCTAGTAGTATCTTTTTGTTCTTGTGACATATACATACCACCAATAAAGGGCGGATTGCCCATAATATAATTAAGCGCTCGCTTTGGAACAATTTCATTCCAGTCAATAAGTATCGCATTTCCTTCACATATCGAAGCATTAGTCTTTAGAGGGAGAAAATCTATATGCATAAGCAAAATATCCTCCGTCTCCTTCATCATCTGAGACTCAGCGATCCAAAGAGCTGTTTTAGCGACTGTTACAGCAAAATCATTGATCTCGATACCATAAAACTGGTTTATCCCTACTTTTATCGGACTGAAATCCAGATTGGAAATAAACTCCATTTGCCCGCCTTTTAAAGTTTTTATTACTTCATTTTCCAGTCTGCGAATAGAAATATATGTCTCCGTAAGAAAGTTTCCGGAACCACAAGCTGGATCTAACCATGTAAGGCTTGCCAATTTGTCCTGAAATGCTTTCAATTTGAGGTTTCTAGTCTTAACCACCTGATTTGACAATATTTCGTTAAACTCTGCATTCAAATCATCAAGAAACAAAGGATCTATTACCTTATGAATGTTTTCAATAGACGTATAATGCATTCCACCGGAGCGCCTTGTCTCTGGATTTAAAGTCGACTCAAATACAGCTCCAAATATAGTAGGGCTAATCATAGACCAATCAAATCCTTCACTGGCCTCTGATAGAAGTATAGTCTTTATTTCCTCCGTAAAATTAGGGATTTCTATCGCCTCATCAGCAAAAAGTCCGCCATTAACATATGGAAACTTAGACAGATCGCTCGTATCGTAGGGATCTCTCTTATCCTCCGGTGTATCTAGAATCTTAAACAGTTCGATAAGTGCCTTGCGCATATCTTTTACATCAAACTGTTCCAAGTAGTCGTGGAACATATGTCCGTTCTCGCCAAAAATAAGTGCATCCTCCGCATACAAGCAGAATACAAGCCTAACACAAAGCATATTAAGACTTCTAAGACTATTTTCATTGGTAGGATCAATATACTGTTTTAAAAGAGCATCATACATTAACCCAACGAATTCTCCGGCTTTTACGGAAATTTCCATTTCTTGAGTGATTTTCTGCTCTTTCTGATTAACTATAAATTCGAAAAGACTGTATTTAGTTTGAATATCCGCTAAAGCCAGCTTCATCGGCTCTGGAACCCTTGTATCCATGTCATAAATCCATATTTCAGCGAAATTAGATACAATAATCCATTTAGCCTTCTCACTTACAGGTAAGGAGTTGTCATACATCTTAGCCTGCTCATATGGCGTCATTCCATCATGGCCAGCTTGCGGCTTTGACAGATCTATCCCCAAGCTCTTCTGCTCTATAAGAACATGTGTCTCGGGGATATAGGCATCTATTCTCTTAGTATTACCATCTGGCCCGATTACCTTCTTCTGAAAGTCAATTCGATCAGTAACATGATCAACCCCCATAACATCCTGTAAAAAATCTATCCAATAGGACCGATCATCTTCATCCTCTTTTCCGCGGCCGGCCCATTTATTATAGAACTGCCTTGCGGCTTCTCTTCTCTCAGAATCAGTCATTAATATACCCTCACCAATAATATATTTGCGGATTACCACACACGAAATCATTATACCATGAACCATGCTTATTTTTGGTATGCGAAAAAAATTCATAAAAAAAATACGGATTAGCCCCTTTCATGTCCCACATTATTATCGAAAGGCAATGAAGCCTACGGCTCCTTGATAACTGAATATGCATTGTAGATACAGATTAAAGCATTTAGAAGAACGGAAATACGCGAAATCAGAGTAAATCAGAGCACTTATTGTCATTTTACAGGAAAGGAGGGATGCTCATGGTATTACAGGAACCATTGAAAAACACTGCTACCGATATCTACAATGAGATATGCGAATTGCATTTTCAGATAAACCACTTGATGAAAATGAAGAAGCAGGGTATTGTTAATGGTGTTGACGCTGTAATACACGAATTGACAAAAAAGGAGTACAAACTTAAAGAAAAAGAAGTATTAAAAGTCCATACCAATGCCATAACAGAAACCACGATTAAGGTGAATGGTCAGGAAGTAAAACGCTGGCAGACAAGGTGTGACGGATCCAGACCCCGCTGTTCAAGCTATGACGCTCTCATAGACAAGCTCTATGATCACTATTTCGGCAGAACAGTCGTTACTAACTATTCATTTAAGGCAATATTTGAAGCAGCCCTGGATGAGAAGATCCGCACAGAACGGCCCAAGCAAAAGACTATCAATGACTACCATGTTTCATACAAGGCTTTTATCACCGAAGAATTCGGTGCAAAAGATATCCGTATGATAAAGCCATCGGAGCTGAAAGAATACATTCAGAGCGTATCACATCAGATCGGCCCCACAAAGAAACGCTTCTACAAATTTAAAGGAGTATTGAATCTGGTCTTTAACTATGCTTGCGATCCTGAAAGACGCCTTATCGATGTAAACCCGGTACCTGCCAAGAACAAGGCCTATGAGAAGAATTTCTCCCCGACAAGCAACAAGCCGGAGGACAAAGCTTTCCAACCACACGAGATCGAGCTTATACGCGATTATCTTTGGAAACGGGTCAATGAGATGCGATATGATGTAAATGGCTATGCAATACTATTCTCGTCCGAGACAGGGCTTAGAGAAGGCGAAATACCCTCTCTAAAGTGGTCAGACATAGAAGGTAACGCTATCCATATTCATTCTCAGCAAAACGATGAGAGAAGGGATGGAGTCAAAGTCTATTATTACAACCCTACTACAAAAAATGAAAAGGGTGTCAGTAATAACGGGCGATACATTCCCCTTACCAATCGTATAAGCCATATACTTGCAGAGCTTAAAGCAAAACAGAAAGCGTTGGGGATTGACTCTGAGTGGGTATTCTGTAAAGAAGATGGTACATGGACTACAACAGCCGCATATTATGAAGCCTTATACAAGGTAACTCATAAGCTTGGACTAAGGCTGAGCAACAACCACGCTTTCCGTATGGCGCTTAATTCGTATGTATATGTGCCTATGGGATTGCCAGTTACAGAGAGGGCAAAGATCCTCGGACACTCAGTTGATACCAACTTAAGGCACTATACATTCGCCAGAACGGAAGATTATATCAGTGAGCTTTGCGATAAGATCAACGCTTTTGACGATAAAACAAGGGATTATCCCGAAGATAATGAGGTATGTACCTCACGGTACCTCAAAATAATTCCTTTTTCTGCAAAAGAAAAAAGCCCCCAGACCGCGAATCTAAAGGCTTTAATCTAAAAAAACATTTATGCGGAAGAAGGGACTTGAACCCTCACGAT